>CAZWTE010000025.1:0-15584 GCA_964637465.1 uncultured Gammaproteobacteria bacterium
TCAAACTTTAACACTTTTTGAGTCAGCTCTAAAGGTGTGCCTTGGGCTAAAATCCTACCGTGGTTAATAAAAATCACCTCATTGGCAACCTCTTCTATCTCCCACATATTATGTGAGGTATACAAAATAGTAATTTTTTCCTCTTTTTGGATTTGTTTTAACAGACCTATTCCCTTATCCACCACATCAGGGTCCATGGAAGCCATTGGCTCATCCAACAAAAGCAATCTGGGCCTGTTTAATAAAGCCTTACAAAGATTAGCCCGAGCCCTTTGCCCGGTTGATAAATCCCGGGTGGCTTTATCCTTAAAAGGAGTCATTTCAAAAAGCTCCAACAGCCCAGTAATCCTTTTTTTAGCATCAGGAACTTCATACAATTTAGCATAGACCCGTAAATTTTCCCAAATACTTAAATTCCAAGGGAGAGAAAATTCAGCCGAGGCATAATTGGTTTGTTTTAAAATTTTACTTCTATTTTTAAAAATATCCTGACCAAAAATCTTAATTTGACCTGCATCGGGCTCAATCAACCCCAAAATACAATAGGTAGTAGTAGACTTCCCTGCCCCGTTGGGCCCTAAAAACCCCAGTATTTGCCCCTCTTCCACTTCAAAAGAGATATCGTTGATAGCAGTAAAACTACCCGCTCCGCCCGCGGCGCGAGGCGAGTTGAATCTTTTAACGAGATTTTTCACCTCAAGAATTACTTTTTTGTCCATATTTTTGTTCCGTCATTGCGATCCCGCCGTGGCGGGAGAAGCAATCTTGGCAGGTATATATCCCAATCTAGATTGCTTCGTCGGTCGCTTCGCTCCCTCCTCGCAATGACAAAAGAGGGGTGCAATGGCAATATTATTTTAATTCAGTTTGAATTCAGTTACCAGAGGCAGCAAAACTTCGACAAATTATTCACGATCGTGAATAAAATGAATCTTGGATGGAACTTTACTGAGTCTTAACTGATCTTGCCTGGGATACTTTTTTAGATCTTTCTAAGAATGCTTTTTGGGCTGCTGCTATATTTTCTTCTTTACCAGCCCAGGCTTTTAATGCCTCATCCTGCAAGGCCCGGCCATAAGAGAAACTAAGCTGCCAGGGAGCACCTATTTTGTTGATTTCTGCCAGATTTTCGGTGGCCTCATCAGGGGTTTGGCCACCTGATAGGAATACTATACCCGGCACTTCTTTTGGCACAACTTCCTGAAATGTTTCTACTGTTGCTGTGGCTATTTCTTGAGCGCTGGCCTGAGCGGTACTCTCTTTGCCTGGAATAACCATATTCGGCTTTAATATCATTCCCTCTAAAAAAACTCTATGCGCTTTTAATCTGTCAAAAACCGTTCTTAATACCTTGGCGGTTACCTCTCTACACCTTTGCAGGTCATGGCTACCATCCATTAATACTTCCGGCTCCACAATTGGCACAATATCTTGTTCCTGACAAAGAGCGGCGTATTGAGCCAGACTCTCTGCGTTGGACTCGATACAAGTATCAGAGGGTGTCCCCTTGTCAATGGTAATGATTGCCCGCCATTTGGCAAATTCCGCCCCCATTTTTTTATATTCTATTAAACGGTCTTTTAATCCGTCTAGACCTTGAGTAACTTTTTCCCCCGCCGGATTTATCTCTACTACCCCTTGATCAACCTTAATCCCCGGCAAAATCCCCCTGCTTCTTAAATACTGCGGCACCAATTGACCCTCTATTTCCTGCCTGATCGTTTCATCATATAAAATCACTCCGGAAATGTATTGTTCAATTCCCGGGGCGGTAAAAAGCATGCTTCTGTAAGCCAAATTAGAATCCGGATTTGACTGCACGCCAATCTTTTCCAGTTTCTTTTGGATGGTTTTAGTAGATTCATCAGCTGCCAGGATTCCTTTTCCTGGTGCTACCATAGCCTGAGCTGTTGTTTTAAGTAAATTGATATCCATGTTTGTGTCATTCCGAACGTAGTGAGGAATCTTCCGCCTGCATCAACTGATTGATGTGGAAGATTGCCACGTCGCTCGAAGACTCGCTCCTCGCAATGACGTTAATGGTGAATTTTCGTATTTATACTCACACCATTAGCGTCAACTGTCAAGGTTACAACTTCATGTCCATTTTCTTTTTCCAGCACTGCGGGCAAATCAAACCATTTATTATCCCCGGTGATTGAAGAAATTGAAACTAAACAATCCTCTTTTTTGCTTCCCGCCAAATCATTTATTGTCCATCTTTTGGCCTGTATTTGTTTGTCCGGGTGCCAAGCCCCACCTTCCCCCGCTGCCCCTAAAGCTTTGGCTGCCGCTGCTGCCATCACCCCTTCCTCAAACCCACCGATACCCATAACCAGATGAATTCCTTTATCATGATTTTTAGGGTTCATACAGGACAATATAGAAGGTAAAAAATCCCCGGCTTTAAGTAAAATTAAATTAACCCCAAACTTTTGACAAACATTGATCAGATGTGCATTCCGGTCCCGGTCCATTGCCACCACATTAATTTCAGACGGCTTTACCTTAAATACCTCTATCACTTCTGTCAAGTTTTCTTCCGCCGGCTTATCAATGGCAATCCGTCCGGCCAGTTGCGGCGGACCGAATAATTTATCCATGTAATCAATATCAGGCGGAGTTGGCATTAAGCCTTTGTGCGACCCCACCGCAATCACAGAAACTGCCCCGGGAGTGTTTAGCTTGGCCGCTTTTGATCCTTCTACCACATCATTGACACAATCCCGCTTTAAATCTCCGCTTCCGAATGTACCTTCCAGAGTTGGCAATACTTCACCATATTGGTGAACATGCTTCCTGCCTTCACTGCCTACCACCTCCAGCACAAAAGGAATATCAGTTAAAGCTGCATACATGGCATCTACTCCTGCCTGATCAATCAATTTTTCGCGGGCTAAAGACTCGTCTTCTGTCAGTAAATCTTCCGGAGTAAACCCTTTTTCTTTAATAAGTATTGAAACACTTAATGCAGTTAATTCTGTGGCGCGGGTAATATGATCTTTAACTTTTAGCATATTTAGGAATTTCTAATTGATCTAATTTCTAATTTCTAAATATTTTTAGTGCTACATGCGTCATGAAACATGCAGCATGTTACACTTACTTAGGTCAATTAGGTTAATTAGTAATTAGGTTATTTTTGATTTAAATGTTTTTCTACCAACTCCAATATCTCTTTTTTAAATCTTTCTTTAGAAAATTTTTCGGCATTTTTGCGGCAATCTTCCGGATCCCATCCAGAGGATGATCCGCCTTTAGCGGAAAACTTTTGCAATGCTTCTACCAAGCTTCCTACTGTTACTTGTCCCGGACCGCCATAGAGCAAGCCGGTTTTACCATCAATAACCGTTTCAAGGAATCCACCAGAAGCCGGGGCAATCACCGGAGTTCCGACAGCCTGGGCTTCAATAGATGTGATACCAAAGTCTTCATCCTCTGCCGCCACAATTAAAGCCTTAGTATTTTGTAACAACTTTATTCTCTCTTCATCAGACACCCACCCTAAAAAGGTAGTTGGTAGTTGGTAGTTGGTAGCAAGTTTCTTTAAACTATCCAGCTCTGGACCGGTGCCGGCTACCTTAAGCGGTAAACCTAGTTTTCCGCACGCTTCCACTATCATCTCCACCCCTTTGCCTCTGACTAATCTGCTTAATACCAAATAGTGATTCTTTTTATTTTTGTCATTCCGAACGATTAGCGAGGCACCACCACGAAGTGGGAAGTACCCTTGGGGTAAATCTTCCATGGTCGCGGAAGATTGCTTCACCCCTTTGGGGTTCGCAATGACAGGGAGGGAAACCGGCGGATACACCACCACACTATCCCTTCTATAAAACTTCTTGATCCTTTTTTGGATGTTTTTGGAATTAGCTACTAAAATATCCGGCCGCTGTGAAACTTCAAAGTCATAAATCCGCATAAAATGATTAATAATTTCCCCACCAATCCTGGTCCACCAGTGTTTTTTGTAATTAAAGCTCGTAACATACCCATATAAAAATCGCGGCGGAGTGTGAATATAACTTATATGAAGAGTTTCAGGTTTGGTAATAACTGATTTAGCCAAATGTGTAGCAGAAGATGAAGAAATAACCAGGTCGTATTCTGACAAATCAAAGCTTTCAAACATCATTGGTCCGAAGATTCTAAAAGGAGAAAGTAGTCTATTGGCAAAGGGAAACTTTTGGAACCAGGAAGTCCGGATATCCCAACCCTTAAACCTCTTGCCGTTTTCCCCTAAACCTGCAGGATTATAGTAAGCTGTATAAACAGGCGCCTCCGGAAAGATCTCATGCAATGCTTCGAGAACTCTTTCAGCACCACCATATTCACGTAAGTAATCGTGAGCTAATGCAACTCTCATAAATAGTGACTAGTCGCCAGAGTCAAGAGTCTAGATTTATTCTTTCTAGACTCTAGCTAGCTTCTAGACTCTTTTTGCTACCTCTATTAACTGTTCAAAGCTTAATTTGGTAGGCTTGCTATCCGGAGCAGAAGAGGAACCGCAAATTACCATGTGGCGCGACTGGTGTAAAAACCAGGAAGCTTCCGGATCCAAGGCTTTGACTTTATCATAAATCGGCTTTAAATCAATTTCAAAAGAAGGGGTAAAGTATTGCACCCCTTTGTTTTTGGGACTATACATTAAAAACAAATCCCCACCCTGCTCCCGGCAAAATTCCCTGTCCACAGTTTCCGACTTTACGGCAAAGGATTTTCCAAAACGGGTTTTAAATTCTATTCTTCCCTCCCAATCCTTAATACTTTGTTGCCTTCTTTTTAAAACTATTAAGATCCGATCCAAGATTTCCCTACCCAGTTCAACCGATTTAAGCGAGTTTTCCGGCAGCCCGTCTTTAGCCCTGATTAGAGCCTGAATGCTGAATTCATTAAACTGACTGTCAGGAGCCTTACCGGTATCTATCAGTAAATTCCACTCCGTCAGTTTATCCAAAGCCCCCCTTAATATTTCATTTTTGGGGATATAATTTTTCTTTTTTAAATGTTCATATACCAAGGCGCCGGCGCAGGTACCTGCTAAGCTCTCTTTGTGCTCATCAAATTGCCCGCCCCCGGTGCCGATAAAGATTTTATCATCCTTCGACTCGCTCAGGACTCCCGCTTCGCGGGAGGCGGAAATAAATTCTATTTTGGCATCTTTAAAATCCGGATGATACTTCTTAAATAACCAAATACCAACAATGTCATCCAGATGCGGGTTAATATGAGTTACCAAAGTTTTCATAATCAGATAAGTATACTATATTGGGGTTATACCAGCTTTAATTTCGAGTCATCGAGAAATCAAGCTCTGCTTATATCATCCGGTATATAGGTTAACCTCTGCCGGGCAAGGGTTAACCATTTATTCAGTGTTTCTTCCTCCGGTGCATCTTTCAGGTTAAAACGATAATAGGTAACGCGTCCGGCTCCACGCTTTAAGATAATCCCTTCGTCGGTTGCCTTTTGCAGTTGGTTGACAAAAGTCTGCCTGGCCATCTTATTTTTGACAGCCCTGAAAAGATTTTTGAATTGCGCTTCCCGTCTTTTAATTAACGGTTTTAAAACCAGCCGTATTTGATTGTCATCTGTTTTATTATTTAGAAACGCGCTTCTTTTTGATTCCAAAGAAAGCTTCACCACCCCAATCATGGATAAAACTAATGCTTCCTGGACGAATGAAACAAAATGGTTTAAGTTCCTTCTTTCTAAAGAAAAGAGAAGATTTTTATAATACCTTGCTTTCTGTTTATGATAGTAATACGAGGTACTGTATAAATTCTTCCTGTTTAATCCAAGGTTCCTGAAAAAGAGGTGCTCCAGTATCCGGCATACCCTTTTATTGCCATTATTGAACGGATGCAGCGCGTACAGGGCAGTATGAAAAAGGGCTACTCCGGTAACGTTTGGATTATTCCTTAAAAAATCCAGCAGTTCTTTTATTCCTTCCCTTATTTCTGTAAATGGAGCCGGGATATAACTTCCTACCCGGATAGTGTCATTACCGCGCCACTTCCCTGCTTTGTAGACAGTAAAGCCGGGTAAAAACCTGTGAAACACATCCAGACCCAGGCTCAAACTTTGATGCCGCTTTCGGCTCGCATCTGCTGTAATATTCTTAATAGTGACTCCGGACTCGTTTAAATTATGAAAAACTTTAGCAATATTAAAAAACTCCAGTTTCTCGTAGTCTTTCCTAATTAACTTCTCTCCTTTTTTAAGCTTATCTGAAATGAAAGTAAGCTCTTTATCAGCCAGGACAAAACCGTAAACATCCTGCGCTTCCTGAAGAGTTAAGGTTGAATTTTCAGCCTTAGAGATGGCAAATGATGCCAGCAGCTCATTTCTGCTGATTAAATTCCGCTCTATATCCGGATTTAAAAATACCTGCTCATATTCCGAGAGTTCCCTATCTATATTTTCTATTTCCTCATCAGAAAAAGGTAACAGCTTTTTTACAAAAACAAATTCAGACAGGAACGTATGGTTAAATGGTTTTGAGGCTATATTATTCATATATTCAGTCTAATATTAGACTAATAATCAGTCTAGTGATTAGTCTGATTATTAGTCTAAATCAAGTCTAACAAATTACCTTTAAAAAGTCAATCGCCAAAACCATATTTGATTTTTGAAACTCTGACACTTGTTGAAAAAAGCAATTTCGGCGATCACCCTTAACATGAAGCGTGATTCATTAACCTACTCTCAAGATTAGAGTAACAGAAAAATCAAAAGTTCAAAAGAACAAAGAAGACCAAAGGGGCAAAGATTTAAGCTTTTCTTGCTTCCTCTAAACGAAACCCGCTGCGCCGGCCCGGAATCCCAGGGTCATCCAGATACCAATCGGCGACCAAGTAGCCATTAGAATCGACACTGGCGTGGACTCCCTCGTCTCTGACACGAGCCCCAAGCAGCCAAGACCAGGTAGAACCAGAGTCAACATGTTTCCCTCTCGTATCCGCCATGAGCAAATCACTGAGAATATAGCTTTTCTCACGACCTGGTAAATACCCATGCTCTGCAGCAAACCTTTCTACATCAGATCTTCGGCTATTTCTGTTTGGAGCATCAACAGAATCGTAAACTTTAAGCCATCCTCGAGTAGTATGCGTTTCAGTAACAGGGCTATCTTCCTGGACAGTCCTACTTCCTAATCTTGGATACATTCGGCCTAAAATAGGAAGCGTTATCGCGTCTAATTCAGGAACCATCATACCGGGGACTTCTTTACCAGATATATCTAACATTGGTCTTTTAATTTCATCTTCTGTCCAATCACAGGGAGGTACTTCAATCCGGAGTCCCACTCTCCTCCCATCAACAATAAATCTGTTCTGCCAATAGGCAGTGACCAGTTCAGGAGTGCGAGTGCCCCTTTTATACTCAGCTATTGCTTGTTTGAGAAAATCTTGAGGTTTCGGATCTGTGACTTTAGCTTCCCTTGTAAAAGTAGCCGTTGTTTGGATTGGGAAAATAAAATCACCATAAAGCTGTCTCCAAGCCTTCAAATTATGAACTATATTCTGCGCCAAATCCGCCTTTGCTTCATCCGGATCATTAGCAAATTTACTAAAACCACCCTCGCCTTCAAGATAATTTATCATTATAGTTGAATATTCTATCACAAAACTGTACTTTGTCAATGCTTATAGGCTTCCGGGGTATCCTTAGCTTACAGTTATGGTATTCTTTATATCATGATCCTGTTTAAAAAACTTATCTTTGCCCCTGTTTTTGTTATCTTTATTGGCTTATTAATCTATTCTTTTGCCCCCTTTTTAACATCCTATGACTTTATTTTTGCCTTATCAGCCGATACTTTTATCAATTTAATCGGCTTGGCTGCCTTAATTTCCCTATCCAGTTTTCTTTTTGTTTTGTTTGGCATGCTGGCTCAAGACTGGAAAATTGTACTGGCGGCCGTAATAATCAGCTCTGCCCTGCCAATGGTGCTTTTGGACCCGTCCCTAGGCTTAATCCTGGTTGTGGCAATCCTTGTTAGCCTGGTAATTACTTACGTGTCTTTGGAGGGCTCTCTAAAAAGTTATTTAACCTTTAAGCCGGAAGCCCTGCTTGGCCCGGCCATCAGACACCTGTCAGGCTTGTTAATTTTATCTTTTTGTATTATCTACTTTTTATCCAGCAATAAACTGATTGCCCAAAATGGTTTCCAGATCCCTGATTCCTTAATAGATTCCGCTATTAAAATGAGCCCTGTCAGCAATATCGCTGAACAAAGTTCCATTGAAACACAACTACCTTCGATTAGTTCTGAACAGCTGGAACTGTTAAAACAAAACCCGGATTTAGTAAAACAATATGGCCTTGATCCTGAAATGCTGGACGTTTTAGCTACTCCCAAAAAGGCTCTGCAAACTCCACAAAACCTGCTTAACGATACAATCAAGCAAACCGTGAAAGACCAGATCCAAAATTTTATCAAGCCTTACCAGGCTTTTATTCCAGCCGGTCTGGCAATATTATTATTTCTAACTCTCCAATCCCTAACTTCTATCCTCAATCTTCTAATCTATCCCCTGCTTTGGCTAATATTCTTTATCCTGGAAAAGACAGGGTTTGTGAAATTTGAGATAGAACAAAGGCCGGTTAAGAAGCTTGTTATTTAATCGAACTTTTTCACTAATCCCTTTTTAAAGACACTATCGAAATCATTATCAAAAGTAGCTAAGAATTTGATTTTATTTTTTTGCATAATGAATAAATGATAAGCATCCCTCGGTTTTAAGGAAAACCTCGTCATTAAATCCACTACTTGAAGATGTCTCTGAAAATCTTGAGGAGGACTTACTAAATTAAAATTGGGCATCTTAAAGATGGTTTTCAATCCCAGTTTTAAATTTTCTTTCATTTCTGCCGCTGATTTTCCGGACAACCTTAAACTTCCCATAAGAAATTCATCAAAAACCAAAGATGAAGCATAAAGATTAAAACCTTCTGTGATTAGTTTTTTCAAGATTGTTTCTGCCTTAGGATAAAAAGGAGTGCCTGGATCGTGTAAAAAGATCAGAAAATTGGCATCAAGGTAACATCTTTTCATATTCTTCATCAAGCATTTTATTAAGCTCCTCAGGAGAAAAATGATATTTAAGTTTCAGTTTACCAGAAAGGCTCTTAACTAATTTTTCCACTTCTTTATCAGAAAGTTTTTTTTCTTTTAGAATGATCTTCTTTCCTATTTTCTCAACCTTTAATTTCTCACCCGGTCCGATCCCTAACCCTTTAGGCAGGGTTACTACAGTACTGGAACCAAGCTGGAAAGTTTGAACAATATAACTCATATATATAATATAATCATTTCGATATATATCTGTCAAGCTTTCAATATCTCCATTTCTCCCCAATTGAGGCCGGTTTTAAGGTCAGTAGATGAATCAAAACCAATCGCTTTGCTTTATGAACCTCGGTGTAAGATTTAAGCGAATAGTTAATAGTGATTTATAGAAAAAAGTATAGATTTAAAGCTAAAATTAGACTTTTATTTGAAAAATAGTCTCTACTTTTCGTAGAAAACTAACAGACGTGGTCGGCGGTGCATCCACCGTAGTCGAAACACATTCTTAGGATTCGAAGGTCGCGGTTGGTCAGCGAAGCTAAATTGTCACCCGTACCTGATCCATCTCTGGATCGCTGCTCGGCATCTTGCGCCTGAAATCTCTTAACTGTTGGTCAATCCTCTGTTCGCCTTTTCGAACAGCCTTTTCTATCTCATCAGGATGCGGACGCCGGACATCTGCCAGACAGGTGGGTTGCTTCCAAGTTGTGTTGCTTTCAGACACCAATCGCTCGCTCATAGCTATATCAACTCCCTCATGATCGTATGGTTTAGCCAACCCAACCACTACCACCCTTAATTTCCGGTTGCGTATGTTCGCAGACAAGCTGGCTATCTATTACGACTTCCATACTTATAGCACTAACCATTGCTGCGGTCAAGGGCCAGTCCGTTTACAGATGTTAACAATAAAACTATAATACAGTTGCTCGCTTGGCGCAGGAGCCAGGGGGATGAGGAGCGTTGTCATTTTATGCTTGCATTATGTCTTGGTACTCCACTGCTTACACTAATACTGCTTTCAACTATTGTAGTTGTGGGCTTCATCTATGGTTTCAAAAGCTCCGATCATGGTGTTCGAAGGATGCTATTCTTTGTTCTCATGAACTCAGTCGTGGCATTACCCGCTGGCCTCATCAAGAGTTTGGCTAATGATGTTTGCTGGGGGTCAGGCCCCATAGGAGCGGCATTAATACTTACAGTTTCTGTCTGGTTTCTTATTGGATTATTCAGTATGTACCTGGCTGTCTTCATTCGACATTTGAGCAACACTCTGAGAAACAAGTATCAAGCCTGACATCGCCGACTCCCGCGCAAACACTTGGACTCATCGTCGTGCGCAACACTGTTTGCGGTGACGACCCTGAATCTTCACCGGCAACGATGACGGTGTACTTTCCGTCGGTTGACAGAATCACCTGATATGTTGTTTGAGGCATATTACTCATCCCCTTTCTGTCTACCGCATGGGTAGCTTCTTTGATGTTGCGCTCGGTTGGATCCATGTTCACTTTTCCTCAAGAACGCGCAAAAAAGTCGCCGTGTCCACGATCTTTACGCCTTGGTATTCTTTGATGACCAAAAGGTCATCGTCTTCGCTGATCAGGTAATCGGCAACCGCGGCCTCGGCCGTGGCGAGGAACTTGTCATCTTTGACATCGCGGGACGCGGCAGGGATATTTCCTAGCTCGACGACTTCTGCCTGGCCGAGGATCTCGATGATTTTGGACATGTCCATCGTTTTGAGGCTGCGGAACTTGCGCGTGAGTTCTGGGCGCTGGAGTACTTCAAGAATCTCTTCCAAAACTGGCTGGGAAAAAAATAGGCGGTAGCGGCCGGAGTATGAGAAGACAGCCTGCCCCCACCGACCGTGAGGGTTGATTAGGCTGCGGACAAAGACGACGGTATCAAAGACGACCTTATGCATGTTTTCTGCGGGTAGCACGTACCGCTTTGTCGATAGCGGTGTTTATCTCTTCCTCACCCAATGCCGCCGCGTCCTTCCGAACCGGAGCGAAGTGCTGGTAGAGCTCACCAAACCACGGCGAACCATCGGCGGTCTCTTTAAGACGCAGCGGTTTGATACGAATCTCCTTCCCGTGCAGAGTGAGTTGAAGGACGCTGTGCTCACCGATGCCGAGTTGTTTGCGAAACTCTGCTGGAATGGTGATTTGACCACCACGTAGTGGTCGTACAATTCTGGTCATAGGCTCTCGTTCCTTCATGTTGATCACCTCTCTTTGCGCTGTGATTTACATGATTACATATTATGTATAATACCAAAATACAACGCCACTGTCAAGCAAGCGAGGCGTAGCTGTTCAGGAGTTTCCAAAACTGCGTCATCGCGAGGCTACGGAGTAGCCGTGGCGATCTCTTGAGATTGCTTCGCTACGCTCGCAATGACGATTTCTTTGTCAAATCCTGAACGATTACAGCGAGGCGTAACCATTCAGGAGCGGTTGGTCAGCGTTATCCGAGCAGGCTTATCCATTTTTGTCCATCCTAACAAGATTTCATTTCTCCCCAATTGGGGCCGGTTTTGAGGTCAACTATCACCGGCACTGAAAGTTGTAAAGCATCCTCCATTTTCTCTTGAACCATTTTGGCAGTTTCTTTGACTGCTTTGGGATCACACTCAAAAAAAAGCTCATCGTGAACCTGGAGAATCAGCCGACAAGAGTCGCTAGTCGCAAGAGTCAAGAGTCCAGTTTCTTTTTCTTGACTCTCGTTTCTAGTCTCTAGACTCTTATTTATTTCCACCATCGCCTTTTTAATCATGTCAGCGGCCGTCCCTTGCACCGGATGATTGACTGCGGCTCTCTCTCCTGCTGCCTTGATCATTCTGTTGCCAGCCTTCAGTTCCGGAATATACCTTTTCCTGCCCCAAATGGTTTCCACATAGCCATTTTCATATCCAAAGTTTAAAGTGTTTTCCATCCATTGCCGGACCTTGGGAAATTGTTCAAAATATTCAATTATGTATTGCCTGGCTTCTTCAAAACTGATTTCCAGCTGCCGGGATAACGCATGGGGACCTTGACCATATAAAGTGGCAAAGTTCATAGTCTTGCCCACCATCCTTTGTTGTTTGGTGACTTTATCCAATGGTACTTTGAAAATCCTGGAGGCAGTTAAGGCGTGGATATCTTTATTTTGCTCAAAAGCATGTTTTAAGCCCGGGTCATCAGCCAGATGAGCCATAATCCTAAGCTCGATTTGTGAATAATCCGCCCCCAAGAGGACTTTTCCTTTAGGAGCAATGAAAGCTTTCCTGATCTCTCCCCCAGCCTCACCTTTAACCGGGATATTCTGCATGTTCGGATCCTTGGAAGAAATTCTGCCGGTGGCCGCCCCTTCCACATTAAAGGTGGAATGGATCCTGCCATCACCGGCTACAAACTTAGGTAATGCATCAATGTAGGTGGATACCAGCTTAAATAATTGCCGGTATTCCAAAAGCAACGGCACTACCGGATGTGCTATGGATAATTCATGCAAGGTTTCTTCGTCTGTTGACCGGCCGGTTTTGGTTTTTTTGACAACCGGCAGATTTAATTCATCAAACAGGACAACCTGCAACTGCTTTGGACTGTTGAGATTAAACTCATGCCCGCATTTCTCGTAAATTTCTTTTTCAATACCAACCAGCCTGGTTTTAAGCTGTTTGCCGAATTTGCTGAGGAACTTCAGGTCAACCAAGACCCCGGTTGCAGACATCTTTTGTAGCACTTTGTTGACCTGCTGATCTAATTCTGATGTTTTGTCATTGCGAGGAGCCAAAGGCGACGAAGCAATCTTGGTGGGGTAATTGCCCGTGCTAGATTGCTTCGCTCCGCTCGCAATGACGGAATTATTGGGTATCCTGGCAATCAAGCTTTTAAACTCCAGCTCCTCAAATAGCTTAACTACCTTTTCCCGGTCAAAATCATGCACTGCGCAATCCGATAGCTTTAATTTAATTGGCGCTTTGGTGTCTAAAGTGGCCAGTTTCTTGCTCATCATCGCAGATTCCGCACCTTCCGATAAAAGCATTCTCATCCTATCCGGCAAAGTTTTTAAGTGCTCAGGTTTAAATATCTCCTCAATAGACCCAAACTGATGAATTAATTTGGTAGCTGTGACATCCCCAATTCCCTGTACACCGGGGATGTTATCTGAAGCATCCCCGGCCAAACCTTTATAGTCAAGCAGCTGCTTGGGAAAAAAGCCGTATTTGGCTACAAACTCCTCTACCCCATACAGCCCCACATCTGCCAAAGTTTTTTTGGGCATTAATACCTTAATCCTCTCATCAATCAGCTGCATGATATCCCTATCCCCGGTCACGATAATAATCTGTAGTTGGTAGTTAGTAGCCGGTAGTTGGGTAGCTTGCACAGCCAGTGTACCAATTAAGTCATCTGCCTCATATCCGGCCAGTTTAAACTCCGGTATATTAAAAGCGCGCACTATTTCATGCACTCTTTTATATTGGCCGGATAAGCCGTCATCAGCCGGACCCCGGGTGGCTTTATATTGGGTATAAGCCTGATGCCTAAAAGTCGGCCCTTTTTCATCCCAAGCTATAGCCAAATACTCCGGATGAAGTTCGGCAATCACTTTTAACACCATGGCGGAGAAACCAAAAACAGCATTAACCAGTTCCCCTTTTGAGGTAGTAAAGGGCGGCGTGGCATGATAAGCCCGGTGAAGCAGGGCATTACCGTCCACCAAAACTAATCTTTCCATCTGCCCCTCTTTTTTTCGGGTAATAAAACTGCTACGGCCTCCATCACCCTGCCGCTCTGCTTCTTTAACATATCAAATGCCTTTTCAGCCCTAGCTTCATCCTCCCGGGCTATCCCAAGATGGGATATGCGCCGGCCCAGGATTTCCAATTCCGCCCGGCCAATCCCGTTAAGCGTAAATGGCTGACCGATCACCACCTTAACCTGCGGCCGCTCCTTTTTAATCAATCTTTTCGCTGCCCCCCGAAAAAAGTCTGCCGACATTCCGACCGGACAGGTGGTTTGGATATCAACCGCAACCGGCAGCAATACCGCATTAGCCATTTGCGCCAAATAGGCAGCCCCCAAACCGGCCCTGGCCGGCAGCTCCCAAGGCAAACCCGGTATATTGGATAAAGGCTCGTGCGCGGCAATGATGATATCTGTTCCGCCTAACAACCCTTTTGCCATTTTCTTAAAATTCTCAAGGTTAAAGGTAAAATCCAGCCGCTTTGTTTTTTTATCAAAACGGGCATCAATTTCAAAAAAATACTCCCGTCCGATTGCCCTGATTATCAAAGCGGATTTAAAATCTGCCAGGTTTTCAGACTGCAAAGACATGCCTAAAAAACGGCCGGGGCGGACTTTTTTCAGCCGCGGCCCTAATTCACTGGCCACTACCTGTAAATCCGCATCCGAAAAATGGGAAGCGACAATAATTAGCGGTAGTTTTGGTATTTTACTTAAATTTTTGCTACCTAAAACTTTTGGTTTTTTAAATAAAACACTTCTATTTAAATGCATCAGCCAGCTAAAGCGCCGTTGCGCAGAAAATGCGGCAGAGCCATCAAATGAAGACCAGGGCGCTGAATTAATCAAACCTGTAAATAATGCCATGTATGGAATTTTATCTAAAAAATCTTTTAACATACTCTAAATACTCCGGGTATGGTGAAATTGTAGCATACATGTCACTCAGGCCAAATCTAAAAGGGAAATAATTTTTAGCTTTTTAAAGGCTTTTAACCTGCGGTCATTGGTGATAAAAACCTTGGCTTTGGCAGACAAAGCAGTAGCAAGCTGGATGGCATCCGGCGTCCTAAAACCATATTCTCTTTTAATTTGAGCCGCCTCCACACTGATCTTCTGGTCAACCTCAAACACTGTCAAATTAGGAATGTTCATAAATTTATTTTCCATCTCCAGGGCTGATTTTTGGGACAGGAACTTAGCTGAAAGTATCTCGATTAAAGCTATGATGCTGGTAATGGCTACCAGTTTATCATTAATCAGGTGCTCAAAAACGGTCTTGGCCTTTTCGCCAAAGTCCGGATTCTGCTCAAAATAATAGATGAAAATATTGGTATCAACGCCCGCTAAATTAAGTTTGGTTAAAACCTTTTTCAACTTCTCTTACCTTTCATCCCACTCATCCCGCATCTTTTCCACCTCGGCTATGATATTTCTTCCTTTCCAATATTTCTTGAAAGCGCCATAATTTTCATCTGCCCAATTTTTTTCAACTGGCGTGACGGTAATTACTCCTCCATTCACAGACTTCACAGTTACCTTATTACCGGGCTTAATCCCCTTAATTTTCTTTCTGGTTTCTTTGGGGATGACTATCTGATATTTAGCACCAACCGTAACAATTTGCATAGTATGACAATTTTACTCAATTTCGTCATATGTGTCAAGGTAAATATTTAACCATATAAGTTACTATGGGAATCAATGGCTACAAAGATAATATCGTTCCCATTTTTTTTAAAAATTGCTCTCAAATCACCAGTAAT
>CAZWTE010000026.1:0-15056 GCA_964637465.1 uncultured Gammaproteobacteria bacterium
CAATTTGAACCCACCCTTTAGCCAGTTCTTCGTCTCGGTTAAGCATATTCTTTAAGTATTGTTTGCAGTTTTGCGAATCAGTTAAAGCAGCAATTACGTCAGTAATAACAAACCACTTCGGAAAACCGCTATTTTAGTTATCTTGATGACTTCCTGATTCATCGTTGTTAAAAATTATTGCTATACTTTATTGTACTACAAGAACTTGTTCATTATACATAGCGAACCCGTAATTACTAGTAGTTTTATAAGAAAAATTCAGATCATTTTCAGAACAAAAAACGTTTCAAGGTTAAATTAGCCGGACGGATTGCAAATAATCTTAAATTATGTATAATCAACACTAGTTATAAGCTGCTCGATGTATATAAAATATGTTAGACAGAGATACGGGCGCAAAATTTGACCATGACCCTAATTTAGATAGACCCCTTGGAGAATCTACGCGCCAATTTTTACAAAAATATAGAGCCTCTGATGAATTCAAATATGGATATAATTTATGGAACATGCAATTTGCCGACCCCAACCAATATAGCGGAAGAGGCAAAAGACAGGCTATTTGGGTGCAATCGTTTGTTGGTAGATTATTTGATGTTCAAACTGCCAATGAAGCAGACCGCTTATTAGAACCCTGGATGCGATGGGGTAAAGTTCATTCTGATATTTGGCACCCATACTGGAACGGAGATCATGACGGAGAAGATACTAGCGCACATTATAAAAGGACACAAGAGCAATTTAATGCAGTGCCAATTCCAGAAGAAATTAAAGCATACCAAGCAGACTTAACGGATGCAGATTTAAGAACATTGGCAGATGGCTTATTGTGGATGACTAGAGAAATTAGAGAGTCAATTGATTTGACCGAAGGCACACAAAGGCCAATATCGCTAAGCACTGTTTTTAGGGTACAAAGAATAATGGGCAAACCTTTTATGCCCGCAGGTGGCTTAGAAGATCAAGTAAGAAACAAACCAAGTGTAAGAAGAATTGAGCATGAAGGGAAAACTTATATTGCATTTGACATTGATGGAGAGGAAGCAGATTCTGCTAGCAAAGATCCATCTTCTGAGGAAGAATGGGAACGCTGGAATCAATTGCAAGTAGGAACCAGAGTTAGTTATTTAAGAGAAGATCGTAAAGTAAAAAAGAAAACTGTAGAAGTTGGCACAGTAAGAGGTTTTGATTTGCTTGGAGCAGGAGAAGCTATGTTATTTGGCCCAAGTGTAGCAAATATAGGAATTATTGTTACTAATGATCAAACCGGATTTTTTCAATGTCCTCTTGTTTCAGATATAAGATTAGACCAGAATCAAATTACGCCCGAAGAATTATCTTCGATTGAACCGCCAAAACCTGTTGATGTTGTTATCATAAGACCGCCAACTGGTGAAGTTAGTCAACAAACTTTTTCCTCAATGGAAGAAGCTACAGAGGCAGTTGGTAAACAGATTGCTCAAGAATTTGGTACACAACAATAGATTATTAGAGATTAGTTTCCTGATATGCATACTTATACATTTTTTAGACCTAAGGCATAGACTAAATCAGGTAAAAGACCGTCGGGTAGGAATAATCTGATAAACTCTGGCAGCCCGCTTCGCCAAAGCGTCAGCGAGGCGAGTCTGGCTAAGACCTCGTCAGGAGCTCTTACGATTTACATCCCTTTCATCATCCCGTCAATTTTATTCATGCTTTCGGTCATTTTAGCCCATTCCGCTTTCATCTCATCCATGCCTTCCGTTGGCATATCTTTTATCATATTATCCATTTTCATTTTGCTTTCCATCATATCTCCCCATTCATCTTTTATTTCCTGCATATCCATTTATCCTCACCTCCTTTGAAAAATCAGTATGGATAATTTAGCAGGCTTTTTTAATAATCATTTGAGAAGGAAGCAAGAATCTTGTTAAGATCCTGACTAGTTTGTTTTGGTTTTTTTCTCGGCTGATTGGGCTTGGCCTTCCACTACTTTGACCATGGCCTCAAATTGTTCCATAAACTTTTTGGCATGGTCCCGGCTCATCCCCACCCGGGCCACAATCCTTAAGGTATTGGTGGAAGCCAGTTTTTGGGAAAAGTCCAAAACAATCCCTTCCGGTCCGGCAGTGATAAAAACATTATCCGTATAATACACCGGGGTAGTATCAAGGTTGATGTTAATATCCATCCCCGGGCCCTTATTTCCATTTTTGCTGTCCATCTATAATTTACCTCCTTCCCCTTTAAGCTTACATTATATTAAGCTCAATGGGTAGCAAGAATTATGATTAGTCTATCTTCAGACCAGCAAAATGTTTTGGACAAAATTTTATACTGGTTTAAAAACGATAAGGACAAAAAGCAGTTTATCACTTTGGGCGGTTATGCCGGTACCGGGAAGACTACCCTGATTGCCTTTTTAAGGCAGGAGATTAATAAAATTGATAAAAACCTAAAGGTAGGGTTTGTTTCATATACCGGGAAGGCTGCCAGGGTTTTAAAGACCAAACTAAAGGAACAAAAGGTAGTATTACCGGGGGATTCAGTCAGCACTATCCATGCCTTAATTTATTCACCTGTTGTTAATGAAAAAGAGGAGATTATCGGTTGGCAAACAAAGGATGAAATTGAGTGTAATTTAATTATTGTGGACGAGGCTTCCATGGTGGATGGGGAGATCTGGCATCACTTGTTATCCTACAAGGTGCCGATGAATTTTACTAAGAAAAGATCACAAATCATGGCCGGGGATTTATTTGATTTTGGATATGCCTTAACGGTTCATAAGGCTCAGGGGTCACAAGCCAAAAGGGTCATACTTTTTGAGGAAAGGTTTAAACAAATGACTGATGAGGATTGGAAAAGATGGCTTTATACAGCTGTAACGCGGGCTGAAGAAGAACTGTATATATTTCCAAGATAGTGGATAAAACTTTAGGGCTCAGGGGGAAGGAATTCTTCACCGGCGTTTGAAACCGGGACCTCACCGGGTTTTAACCACCTGATATAAGCGCATCCCGTGGCAGTTCTACTCCCCGTATCCCAGCCGGCAGTGGAACACTTTTCCGCTTTTTTGCCGGAATTCGTAGTAAATAAAACCAGCTTTTCCCCGCAGGTGGGGCAATCAGAATCCAGGGGTTCTTTTGTGCCTGTTAACCATTCCACATAATCGCAGCCAGTGGCTTTTTTGGCCTCTTTATCCCAGCCGCCTTTGGAACATTTTTTCATTTTCTTGCCAAAACGGGTCACCTGCAGGATTAAAAGGCTGTCACATTTGGGGCATTTTTCATCCAACTCTACCGGTTCAACGGTTAACCACTTCACATATTCACAGCCTTCATTTTTCCGCAGTTCCTTATTCCAGTATCCGGCGCTGCATCGTTGCAGTTTTTTGCCGGTTTGGGTTTCCGTGGTTTCACCTAAGGGAGAACCGCATCTGGGACAAGTTTGTTGGGTGTCAGTCATATTTTTAGCTTAACATACAAATTGCCTGTATAAAAGATTGCAAAATATGATATACTAAACACCATGGCTTTTAACAGGGATAGGTCAGGCGGGGGTTTTAGAAAAAGAGGCTTCAATGACCGGGGTGGTTTTGGTGGCCGCGGATTTGATAGACTCCAGATGCACCAGGCGGTCTGTGATAAATGCCGGAAGGATTGCGAAGTGCCTTTTAGGCCAACCGGCGGCAAGCCGGTGTATTGTAGTGATTGTTTTGACAGGCCGCAATCAAGAAGGCCGGAAGGAAGAAGTTTTGACAGGCCTAATTTCAGGCCGGAAAACAGGGGAGCGGAGGTTTCCGGACCCAGGTACGATGAACAATTTGCCGCCTTAAATGCCAAGCTGGATAAAATATTAAATACCCTGGTGCCGGTGGCCCAGGAAGCAGAAGTCGAAGCTGAGAGTATGGCTGAAGAAACAGAACCTGAAGAAATAAAAGCCCCTAAAAAACCCCGTTCAAAGAAGGTTTAATCCGCATTTTAAAAATGAAATCTATATCAATTTTGGAAAATATAAGCAGTGAAGCCGCCGGATTTGAGGATTTTGGCTCCTTTGGTATCAAAATCAACCGGTACCCGGGATTCTGATAAAATTATCGTATATTTAACCGGGTTTTTACTAATTTCCTCCGGGTATAACCAGCCCAAGCCCTGGTCCGAGTCGCTCCTTTCCGGCTTTTTGCCGTTTAATACGAACAAATACCGCCAGGCTTCATAAAAATGGCAAACTCCGGTTTGTTTTAATTCAAATGGCTCGTGACCTATTTCAGCTGCCGCTTGTTTAATTAAGTTGATTTTGGCGGCCAGACCAAAGTCGCCTTTATTGGAAATGACGGTGAAGATTCCTAAAATTACCACCACAATCAAGGCTAAAGTAACCGGCAATTCTAGTTTGGGGTAATAGCCGGCTAATACCCCCGGTAAAAATAACAGTAAAGGGAAGATCCCCAACAGGTAATATTCGAAAGCCCCGCCGGGGAAGAATATAAAAGCTCCGGTAATGGAAATTATAAATAAAGCCAACAGGGCAGTGTTGCTATTTTGCCGGGTTTTTTTGTGAAGCAAAAACAGCAATAAGATGGCTGTGCCTGTTAAGGATAACCAAACAGGCGGGTTAAACCTTTGGGAAATGGAGATAAGGTTAGCCGGGGTGTCGAGGCGGGAGGGGGCGGCGCAGGAGATAATTACTTCATCGGCATTGACGGAGGGGGCTTTGATGTACCAAACCCGGCCCAAAAGTCCAAATAAAGCGTTTAGGTGATGAGCGGGGTTGATTTTATTCCGGTAATCGGCGGTGATTTCCTTGTACCTTAAGGGAGTGGTGATATTGGAGCCTTTGTGGAAATAGTCAAAGGCAATTAAAGGGGCAATCATGATTAAAAAAGAGATAAGGGATAAAATAATTATTGTTTTTCCGGGTTTAATTTTTTGTTTAAACAACCAATAGATGGCTACAAGGATTAAGGGAGCAAGGGAGAGGTGTGAGTGAAAAACCAGGCCAAAAGCGGCGGCGAAAAGGATTAACCACCTGGGATTGGTTTTGGCTTTAAAAAGTGATAACAGCATCAATGCGGATAGGAGCGGGATGGGGGCGGGGTTCCAGTATTTTTGGTCAAAAAAGACCATTAAAGGCAGAGTGGCATAAAGCAGGCCGGCCAGCAGGCCAATTTTTTTATTAAATAAGGAGCTGCCGGTTATTATTACCAGTAAGGTAGTTAAAACCCCAATCAGGGAAGAGATATAGCCGGTGATTAAAGGATCGCCTTTGGAAAGAAAAAGCCAGAGGGCGGTAAAGTAAGCCCAGTAAGGACCCAGGTAAAAACCCAAATGCCCGGCATTGACCCCGATCCAGATAATATGAAAGTGCCGGATTAAGCTTTGGGCCAAAATGGCCTGGTGTTCTTCGTCCCCGGCAAAGACAAAATTTATGGGCAGGTTATAAAGCCTCAAGAAAGCTGATAAAGCCAGGATTAGGATAACAATAATAGTCATAAGTCATAATTGTTTATACTTTTTTGGTAGAATAAGTGCAATATGCCGGAGTAGCTCAGAGGCAGAGCGGCGGTATCGTAAACCGTAGGCCGTGGGTTCAATTCCCACCTCCGGCTCATAGTAAAATTTGCATGATTGACTTTTTTGTTTCTGTTGAATAATATTAAATTATGAGGGGTATACTTGCTTTAATCCTGTCTTTTCTGCTGATTATTGTGTTGACTCAAACTGTTAATGCCCAGTCTGCAAAAACTTTTTCTTTGCCCAACAGTGCCAAAAAAATCTCTCCGACTCTTTATGATCTGGGTCAAAAAAATGTTAACGGGAAATTGGCTCAGGGGTATGCATTTATCCATTTGAAGGATCCTTCGGGTAAAAATGCTTTTGCCAAAGCGCAAGGAATTAAGAGAACTGCCGCAAACTGCTATGGATTTTTAGCCAAAAATGCCCGATGGAAAGTAACTGAACCTTATATTTTAGAGGCGACCAACAGCAGCGGATTGTCCCCTGAATATATTGCCTCGGCATCCGCTGTTTCTATGACAACCTGGGATTCCCAGGTAGCTTTTGGTCTTTTTGGCCAGAGAGTAGATGGTGTTGTTGACGGGGCGGATACATCCAGCCCTGACGGCAAGAATGAAATATATTTTGCCCCGATTTCCAATCCCGGAACCATTGCAGTAACAATCGTCTGGGGTTATTTTTCCGGCCCTACTTTCCAAAGAGAGCTTTTAGAATATGACATGGTCTTTGATGATGCAGATTTTAGGTGGGGCGACGCCCAAGTTGACCCAGCAGTCATGGACTTTCAAAACATTGCTACCCATGAATTAGGGCATGCCGCAGGGTTGGCAGATATTTATACTACTTCGTGTACCCAAGAGACTATGTACGGTTATGCGACCGAGGGAGAAATTTCCAAGAGGGACTTAAATACGGGAGATATTACAGGCATTAAGAAACTTTATCCCAATTAAACCCTCATTTATCTGCTTCTAATAAGCCTTGCCTGGCCAGAGGGTTTTGTGGGTCAACAGATAACACCAGGTTAAAAGCTTCTTTGGCTTTTTCCTTATTCCCGGTTGCCAAATAAACTACACCAAGATTAACCCTTAAGTTTAGATTTTTTGGGTTGACTGAGATGGCTTTTTGAATATATTCCAGAGTTTTATCATATTGTTTTTGCTGGAAATAAATGGCGGCAATATTTTGGTAAGACTGCCATAAATTGGGGTTATATTTTAAGGCATTTTGGTAATTTTCCAAAGCTTTGTCCGGCTGTCCAAGCTCCATATAGGTATTGGCTAAATTATGGTAAGCATCCCCGTAGTTTGGTTTAATTTCTATTGCCTTTTGGAATTCTCTCAAGGCTGCCAATTTATCACCCCTTCTTCCGTAAACATCACCTAAATTGTTGTGAGTATTGGGGGAAGAAGGGGAAGTCTTGCCGGTGGCAATCCACAAATTGTCCTCATTTTTCCAGTTAATGTTTCGGACAAAAGTCCTGGCAGATAGTGTTATTAAAAGTATTACAAACAAGATATAGACTGCCTGCTTAAAATTTTTATACCGGATTAATTTGTCCAGCCCCAATCCGATTATGGCCAGCAGCCCTATGATGGGCAGGTACAAATACCGTTCTGCCACGATCCAGTTTAACCGGAACGGGGTTAAAGTAGGGGAAAGGGCAACCAGGAAAAATGACAGCCAAAAAAAGATAAATTTGTTTTTGAAAAAACTGAATATGATTCCAACCAGGAAAGCCAGGGTAACCAGCGCCCTGATAATAAACTGGATTTGGCTAAAAGCCAGTTCTGAGTGATACAGGGTTAAGATGCGGGGAAAAAGGGTTAATTCAAAATATGAACTTAAGGCAACAGGGATAATTAAAAACGGGTTGTCCACCCCGCCCTGTTGGTAGTGCATGGATTGCAGGGTGGTTTCGCGTTCGGGCAAGGAGCTTAAGGTAACGCCGACATAGCCGATGGCCACCAGTAGAAAAGGAATAGTTTTTAGCCAGTTCTTTTTTAAATTGCCAAAGGAAAGTTCAAACAGGGGAAAAACCAAAAACAGCGGTAAGGGCATCTGCGGATGGGACATGAAAGATAGAAGATAGAAGATAGAAGATAGAAGATAGAAAAGCTTTCTTTCGGCAGACAAGATATAGAACAGAAATGATAAGAGGAAGAAAAAAGCATATTGGGGGTAGGAGCCGCCGGAGATCCAGACTATGCTTTCAGAAATTGCCGGGTGGACAGCAAAAAGAGCAGCCACAAAAATGGCCAGCCTTTTGGAAAAAAGTTTGTTGAATATGGCAAAGACCAAAAAGACCGATCCGGTATGTAAAAGGATATTGATGAACCGAAACAGGAACGGATTTAAGCCGCTGATTTGAAAGGCCAGCCAATAGAAAACCAACCGGATGAAGCCAAAAGGGCGGCTGGTAACGGCGTAGCCTAAATTGCCAATATTGGGATTATTGACTATTTCCGCCAAATCATCTGATAAAAAGACATTATTTAAAGAGTTGCCATAAGCAATCAGTATTAAAATAAATAAGGATAGGAAAACGGGCCAGTGTTTTTTTGTCACTTAAAAAGTATACAAAATTAGCGGGGAATAACCAAGACCTGACCTGGTTCAATGTGGTCAGGATTGGAAATATTATTGGCTTTGGCAATTTTTTCAAAGGCCATGATGTCCCCATAGGCCCGGCCGGCTATTTTAGATAACCAGTCCCCTTCCACTACGGTGTAGGTGTTTCCTTCGATCCGCGGGCCCCAAATGGTCAGATTGCCGCCGCCTGTGCCCAGAGACTCTTCGGAAGCGCTGGGTTGCGGTGAAGCCTGGGCTTGTTGGGTTTCCAGTTTTGGGATTTCCAAAATTTGCCCTTGGGAAACCTGGTTTGGATCGGATATATTGTTGGCCCTGGCAATTTCAGTAAATTTGTCCCCGTCCTGGTAATATTTTTCCGAAATCAAAAATAGGGTATCCCCTTCTTTGACGGTATATTTGCCGGGAAGTTGGTCAGGTGAAACATCCTGCGGTTGTTCGGTTTGTTGTGACTGTTGGGCCGGGCCTAAAGACGGTTTACTCCGGTTGAAGTAATTGAAAATTAAGATTCCGATGACTAAAACAATCAGGGCTCCTAAGACCAGGCTGACTTTTGATTGGTTGGATTGGATTTCATTTTCCAGCCTTTCCAGGTAATTACCCCCGGCAGCACTTTTTGTATTAGATGTAGAAATTTTTCTTGGCATTTTCGGAAAGGCAGACAGAGGGCAGATTTCTTGGCTTCTTTTTAATCCAAATCAATCAGATTGTCAAGAGGGCAAATATCCTGGATGAAATTATTTTTCTGCCATAGGGCAGTTAGGATTTGGAGCGGGAAGCTCTTCAATGCTGTTTGGAGTAAAAGTATTTGGTGTTTTATCTTGATGATTAAGATGTAATTTACCGCCGGAAAGCCTGTCCACTTCACCTATCAGTTCATTAAATTTCGGTCCCGCTACTGCCACATATACCCGTCTGGATGATCCTTTTGTTGTTACATCTTGTATCACAAAACCGTAACCCTGTTTTATGCCTTCTGAAAGTTGATCAACAGGGCTTCTGGATAAACCCATTTTTTGTGCTACCTGTTCATACAAGGTGGTTCCATCTTCAGCAAGCAGCCCTTCTACAGGACTACAAATATACCCATAATACCCATAACTTCTTTCGGGTTGTTTCATAAGGCCTGATTATATCAAATCCTTAATACGGATTTGCTATGTTGAGGTTGGGTTTAATCTATCAATACAAAACTTTACAACAAATGAGATTACAAAAGCTTCTTAAAATCATTCAGGGATAGACTGATACCTTTTAAGATTCCGTTCAGCAAGGTTCCCTTACGTATTACTTTGTGATCAGGAACAGTTACCAGTTGTTTTACTCCATTTTGGATTCTTACTAACCTAATATGGCTACCTTTTTGTCTGGAAACTTCAAAGCCAATTTTGCCTAATGCTTTAATAAACTCTTTACCGCTCACTTGAGGAATATTTGACATTTAAGGATTTGCTACTTCAACAGGTATAATAAAACGATCTTTGTGCAGGCTACCTTCTTTGATTTTATCATTGTCTGCATCTTCCAAATAAAGCTCAGCAGCTTCTTTAATATTCTCAATAGCCTGTTCTAAGCTATCTCCTTGAGAGGCACATCCAGGTAAATCAGTGATCCAAACAGAATAACCTCCGTCAGCTTCTTTTTCAAAAACAGCATCATATTGCAATACCTTACGTTTCATATGAGCTAATTATACACCTTTTCTATGATAAGTTCCTACATTTATTTCATCTTACGATGTGATTTCGAGGGTGTAATATTCTAAGTGCAAACATTGTATAAATTTCAAGCAGTGATAAGGTTCCTCTACGTTCTCCAGTTCCAAGGGAGTCAAAATCAAGCACATCAGTGCTGTCTTCAAGGGAAATTTTATTATCTACTAGCGGTTCGGAAATCCAGTGGAGGAATCCATTAAAGGCTGGCTCTTTTTTTGCCATATACACTAATGCCTTTCTAGCTCCCTCCTTTCCTAAACTGCCAATTTGTATTCCCTCATCAGTATCACCATAAGCAGAGTCAACTGCTCTTTTTTCGCTAAAACCCATTTCTAGTAACTTTTTTACTATTTGCTCCACTCTTCTATGGCTTGGGTCTGGAAGTTGCCCGACTGCCTGAATCCCTCTTTTTATGTCCTCAAACTCTAATCTTGGTAAAACTGAATTATTTCTCATTGCCGCAGTCCTGAAGATTAAATACCCTAATACATTACTAACATTGAAACATTTACTCATTTCTGGAGAATAATGCCTTGAATAATATTCCCCTCCGGTATCGATATATCTTGCTAATATGGGGTTTTCCATATAAATAATATCCATACTTTTGTTTCTCATTAGCCTGTTCTCCCAATTATTTGCAGAGATTGCTTTAAGCATAAATTCATGTCCAGCTTCTACGTCTGGATGAACTAAAGGGAAAAAGCCTTTTACCTCGGTGAACACAGAGTATAATTATAGGCTATATAAATATTACTGTCAACCTATAGTTCCTGTGGGGAGCCGACGGGAATAAACAAGTTTGCAATTTTCTACGAAAATTGTCGAACAGTCTTGTCCTTCGCTTCGCTCAGGACGACGCAGTTTGATTCCCTAGCTAACCCAGAGAAACAAAAAACCGGCCAAAAGGTCGGATTTTTTGATTTCTGCGGGGCCGAAATTAAAAATCTGGAACCCTTATATAAAAGTTTAATCTACCAATATAAAACATTACAGCAGTTAGGAATAAAACTTACTGAATTTCTAGCTCTTGAGCAACTATAGTCAGTTGAGGACCTAGGAAGGGATAGTTATAGAAATCACTGCTAGGTAATTCCAAATAGCTTGATCTAAAGCCTAAGTCATTTAATATTGTCTGTACCGTTTTTATCCTGCGAGCTTTTCCCATTTTTCTTTTTATACCCTTCAAATCACGAATACGTTCGTCCTCGGTAAGTTTCCTTAAAGCATTACTTTCTCTTATAAATAGCATCTGAATTACTATACTTTCAAGTTCTTCTTGAATTGTAAGAGATAGAGGTCTTTTGATAAAAGCGGGAGCTTTGGAAAGATCAGAGCCTTCTTGGTTTTGATCATGCATTTTTGTAAATGCATATAAATCTCCTACATATTTTTTTTCAGGTAGTTCAATTATAGTGCTTGGAGCCAAAACTTTATCTATTGGAGGATGAGTATGAACCATCATTATGCTTGTTTGATCCCATTGGTCTTTAGAGGTTTTTATTTTTGGTCTTGGTAAATCATAAGCTGCAGGTATTTTAGGAGCAACTGTAGCTTGAATGCCTTGCGGTGTATTATTAACAAAAAATACCCATTCTTTTACAAAGCTTGCATCATGTGTTTCTACAGCTTTAATATAACTATCTGTGGTTCTTGCTGTAACTAAGTGGAATTGGTTGGTAATTTGTGGCTTAACAAACATTAAACAAAGTGCATCAAAATCAATGCCGAACTGGCCGTTTAATGCTAGTTTTCGTTTTAAACGGGATTCTAGGTTTTCCACGACCGGAGCTAAAGAAAGAATTGCTTCTTTTGTTGTTTGGTCTCTATAAAGTTGTTTCACTCTTTTCTCGAAAGGTCCTATTTCTTTTTGCATGGAGATATTTTAGCAGAAATAACATTGAAAGTAAACCTATAGTGCTAATTAGCTTGATTAGACTCAAACACTTTTAGCTTCAAAACCCAGAATTTTTTGGGTAAATATTAACTTTTCGTGCCTATGCGGGGCCGACGGGACTCGAACCCGCGACCTCATCCGTGCATGTCTTCCAATACTTTCATATTGGCATGGACTATATCTTAGCCTTATCTTTGAAGATGTAGGCTTTCTGGTATTTAGTCTCTACGGAGCTCTTCTAATTATTAAAAGTTCCCACGGTATTAACAATATCTTTTTAGACTTAGTCTTCACCGTTATCCCAGAATTATTCATCCTAAAGTTTCCTCTAGGAGCTGCATTTCTACAGGGATGCGCTCTAACCAACTGAGCTACGACCCCACGCCAAACGCTTTAAGTCCTTGTATCAGAATATCCCTTTTCCGCTTCAGGCAAGGAACATCCAATGCTGGATACATAAAGCTGTACAATTTTATCACATTTCTTGAACTATATACCAGATCATAGGCATTACTATGAAAATATAAACTTCCTGAGCCTAAAAGGACTATCTTTGTCAAGTGATCCCGGAGAGATTGTATGAATCTCTTACTGCCACACCTAATTCGAATGCTTAGTATCTTTTGTAAATCTTTTCTTTCTTTGCGTTTGTAATAAGCGAACGAAGCGCATCCGTCACCATCGAAATATCCCCGTAAAAAATGACCAAGTAAGCGATCTGGTATGGAGGGGTATCTTAAGGAAAGGCTTTTCTTGGGAGTAAATCCTAATTTAAGTAATCTTAAAAAGATTTTTTTGCTCCCAATTTGCAGGGTATATCGTAATTTCCAGTTTTTGTGTTTAGCTTGATAAACCTCAATTTCGTTTGAAACATTCATAATACTTCTTACAAGTAATAAGAGTTTTTTGTCGGTTGAGGTAAAGGCGATATAGCAGGATCCTCGTTTGTTTTTATACATAGTTCCATCAGAAGCAAAATAGCCTAAAACATAAGCCATTTCCGGGTTCCAGCTATCGAAAAAAGTTTCTACACTACGTTTCGGCCAACGTTTACTCTTTTTGGGTTTCATTAGGGTTTATTTCCAAATTAGATCATACTGCAATCAATGTCAATAAGTGATATATTACGTTTAAGGTGGAAATTTCCAATTCCAAAGTAGCTAAAATGCTGCGCAATGTAGCTGCTGCTTATACATTAAAAAATATTGGCAATATTTTTCAAATCCGGGCTTATGAAAATGCGGCAGATTCTGTGGAACAATCTACTGCTGAGGTACAGGATTTGTGGCAGGAGGGAAAGCTGTCAGAAATACCTAGTGTTGGCGCCAAACTGCAGGAATATCTGGATGAGCTATTGTCTACAGGCAAAGTGAGGCATTTTGAGGATGTGCAAAAGAGTATTCCGCCAGTAGTTTTTGAATTGTTGGATATTCCCGGGGTAGGTCCCAAAACTGCAGAAAAATTAGCTTCACTGGGAGTAGAAAGCCTGGAAGATTTAAAAAAGAAAATTAAATCAGGGGAATTGGTCAGCAAAGGTTTTTCTGCCAAAGGAGCCCAAAATATCATGTCTGCTTTGCAAAACCTAAACCCGGGAGCCCGCAGGATGCTTTTACCTTATGCGGCTGTCCAGGCTGATAGGATTTTAAATTATTTGAAACAAAGCCCGGATGTAATCCAGGTTCATCCGTTGGGGTCTTTAAGAAGGACGGTGACAACAGTGGGGGATTTGGATTTTTCAGTAGCTTCAGAAAAAGAAAAAGAGGTGGTGGAATATTTTTGTCAAATGCCCGGGATTTCCCGGATAGTAGATAAGGGGGAAAATAAAGCTACGGTGGTCCTAAAAAGCGGAATTCAGTTGGATTTGCTGGTAGGGAAGCCTGAGAGCTACGGAGCCCTTTTACAACACTTCACGGGCTCTAAAGCTCACAATATTAAGCTAAGAACACTAGCCAACGAGAAAGGATACTCTTTATCAGAGTATGGAATTAAACAAGCCGAGAATAGAAATGGGAAGACAGAAGATGGAAAACTCATAAGAACAGAGACAGAAGACGAGCTGTATAAAATATTCGGCATGCAGACTCCCCCGCCGGAGATTAGGGAAAATACCGGGGAAATCGAGGCAGCATTAAAACACAAACTGCCTGATCTGGTAACTATTGATGATATAAAGGGAGACCTGCATCTGCATTCAAGTTACCAAATAAAAAATCCCTCACACGGGCCAGGGGTTAATTCCATTGAAGAGATTGTTAAGAAAGCAGAGCAACTGGGATATGATTACGTAGGGATTGTAGATCATCCACCCGGATTTACATCGGTTAGCGCGTCACAAATAACAGAATGGACTAAACAGAGAACTAATTTTATTCATAAATTAAGAGGGAGTACAAAAAGTATACATGTCTTAAATAGCCTCGAGATAGATATTTTGGGGGATGGTTCCCTGTCAGTTCCGGATGAAGCTTTAGCCATGCTGGATTATTGTATCGCCGGTATTCACTCAGGTCACAGGGGTTCCAAAGAAGAAATTACCAAAAGATTAATGAAGGCCTTGGAAAGTCCTTATGTAGACATTATTTCCCACCCGACCAACCGGCTGTTAAATGAGAGGGAATCATCAGAAGCTGACTGGGAGGCAATTTTTAAACTGGCTGCCAGGAACACCAAAATTTTGGAAATAAATGCTTATCCTAATAGATTGGATTTACGGGATGATTTGGTTAGGGAGGCTTTAAAATTTGGGGTTAAATTTATCATTAACACTGATGCTCACGAAGTTTCCCAGATGGACAATATGAGGTTTGGGGTGGCAGTAGCCAGGCGGGGATGGACTACAAAAAAAGATGTAGTTAATGCTTGGGACTGGACAACCTTTGCTAAATGGTTTAAAATTAAATAAATGATTACTTATATTATAATCGGAATAGTAGTTGTCATAGTCTTCTGGCTGCTGGCCACTTATAATTCGCTTGTTACTCTTAGAAACCGGGTCCGGGAAGCTTGGTCACAAATTGATGTCCAGCTTAAAAGAAGGTCTTCTTTAATCCCTAATTTAGTTGAAACTGTCAAAGGTTATGCTAAACACGAAAAAGGAGTGTTGGAAGAAGTGACTAAGGCCAGGACTGCCCTCATGGGCGCCAAAAACCCTCACGAAGCGGCTGCTGCCGATAATATGTTAACAGGTGCCTTGAAAAGCTTGTTTGCGGTAGCGGAAAATTATCCGCAGCTGCGGGCCTCGGAGAATTTTAAACAACTGCAGGATGAAATTTCAGATACAGAAACCAAAGTGGCAGCTTCCAGGCAATTTTATAACACCAATGTTTTGGATTTAAATAACAATTTGGAAAC
>CAZWTE010000027.1:0-14302 GCA_964637465.1 uncultured Gammaproteobacteria bacterium
TTAGAGCCTATTTCTATATCGCTGTAGAATAACTTAGCTTTTTAATCTCTTCCCACCTTTGCCTCATTTCCCCAATATAGCTTAGATTTTGGAAGGTCTGAAGGATAAAAGCAAAGGTATTTTCCGGTATAGTAATCCTAGGGAGGGGGAGCCAAGTGGCACTTAATATACCCAAAAGTGCTATAGTTTAATTAGATGGAAAAGAATAATAAACGAACTAAAATTCTTTCTGTTATCGCTATACTAAGCATTATCGGGGGTTTATTTAGCATTTTTACTTCAATTCCTTTATATAGTCTTTATACATCTATTAACCAGGGAGGGTTAACGGTTGGCGATAAAGTAAGTATTATGCAGGTTATACCAAATTCACCTGCTGCTGATGCAAAGTTAAAAGCAGGTGATATTATTCTTTCTGTAAATGGACAAAATATAAACAAACCCGCTGATTTTACTGATATCTCGAATACAAATCAGGAGAAAATTATTAGTATTGTTATTGATCGAGAAGGTAATATCCAAACAGTACAGTTAACACCTCGAATCACTTCTCCACCCAATGAAGGAAGAGTTGGTATAGCACTATCCAATAGTCGGGTTGAAAAGAAACCTCTGTATCAAATTATTCCCCAAGTCATTATACGAGGTTATTCTGGATACGAAGAACAACCAGTATTTCTCTTTTCCTCATATAAATACCAAGATAAATCATTTTCCAGATTACAATCTCTTATTTCAGGAATTATTAGTGTTGTTATTGGAATTGGCTTATGGAGGCTAAGGAAATGGTCAATGTACGGGTTCTTAGTTTTGGCAGGCTACAGCATTATTGTTTCCGTATCATACCTACTAAATCCAGCAAGTTACGTATCTAACCAACCGCAATCGTTATTCTTTAGAGGTCCAACAATGATAGACACACTCATTTACATTGTTGGTTTAATCATAGAGGTATTATTTGCTGTTTATATTTATAAACAAAGGAAATTATTTCGATAACTTAGATGAGTGACAAATTTTAAGCAATAGCTGGAACAAGGGAGGGTCTGACTTTTTCGATATCTTCTCTTATCTGTTGAACTAGCCTGAAATCTTCAAAAACTCTGATAATGTATGCTAAACTTGAGGTTATATTAGAGTTACGATTCTCGAGCCAAGTGGCACTTAATATAACCAAGATTTGGTATAGTAGGAAGTGTGAGTTTCGGAGGTTATTATATGAAAAATAGAATTGCAGTGGCAATTGTAATTGTATTTGCATTGTTTGTTTGTACAACTTCGGTTTTTGCTAAACGGTCAGCGCCGGCTCCAGTTAATGACATTGTTTTTGATGGAATAAAATATTCTGCAACGAATGTTGAAATTGGTTACGTAGAGGCGAGGAATGCTCAAAACAACCAGCTAATATGGAAGAAACAAGTATATAAAGTGACGTATAAAAATAATTTGGAGAAGGATGTACAAAATGTGTATATTACCAGTCTGTATATAGAAGATAATAACTTATTAGTGACAAATGAAAAAGGGGAAATCTATAAACTTGATCCTAAAACAGGTGTTAATGTGATTAAAAAGGGAAATATAATTGAAAATGAACAACCAAAACAAATAATATTCATTGGTGTTGGTTTAGCAGTACTGTTAATCTTTGCTACAGGAATAATTTTTCTTAAGAGGAAAAGTTAAGACAATAAAAGCAAGGCTCGGCTTCACTCTATCTATTTCTTCCCTGATTTGAGCTATCCTTCGGTTTCGCTCAGGACTATAGCAAGCCTGAAATCTTCAAAAACTCTAATAATTTATGGTAAACTCATGATTATATTAGAGTTACGATTCTTGAGCCAATGAAAAGACTAACCCGATTTATATTAAGAAAGTATGCCGAAATGTCCGGTGAGAAAAAAATCCGTTTAGCTATGGATTTATCTTCAATGGTAAGAGAAGTCAGGAAAGCTGGAGCAGCCAAAATGGGTGCTTAAATTCTAATGGAAACAGGCCAAGCTAAACTACTAAAAGATATTACACATTTTTTAAACACCTCTAAAATTCCTTATATGATTACCGGTTCCTGGAGCTCAATATATTACGGTCGGCCCAGAGCTTCTCATGATATTGACTTTGTAGTCGAACTGCCGGTTGAAAATATTGAAAAAACTATGAAGCTATTTTCTCGTCTTCCCGATACATTTATGATAGAGCTTGATACTATCAGAGAGGCAATTGAAAATAACAGTCAATTCCAATCAGTTCACTTGCCTACTATGTTGAAGATGGATTTCTGGGTACTAACAGACCAGGAGTTTGATAAAGTAAGATTCTCCAGACGTAAAAAGGTAAGATTATTTAATCAGATTATGGAAATGGCTACACCAGAGGATACGATCATACAAAAACTCATCTGGTTTAGTAAAGGCGGTACAGAAAAACATTTAGTTGATGCTGCATTTGTTTTACAAATCCAGGGTAAAAAATTGGACCGTAAATATTTGCATAAATGGATAAATAAACTCAAATTAAAAAAGTATTTTGAAATGTTAAAAAAAATAGATCTGGAAGAATATATTTAACAAACAATCAGTTCGATTAATCCTAGGAATACGGAGCCATGAAGTAGAAACAAGTTTCACTTCATGGCCGTAAAGTGAATTTTATTCTACTTTACGGCAGGAATTGTTTCTTCTAGAATCAAATAGTGAAACTTCAATATTGCGTCTAGGACTTAATATACTCAATTTGACTCAGTTATATCCAAATTGGGCTTGACAAGTTGCCTAATTTGGTATATATTAAGGAATATGTATATTCAGAGACAGCTAGAACCAATAGTCAAGAAAAGCCTGTTTAAAGGCAAAATAATCATTATCTACGGCGCCAGACAAGTTGGTAAGACTACTTTGGTTAAAAAAATTGCCGGGGATTTTGGTCAACCATTTAGCTATCTAAATTGTGATGAATTGGATGTTTTAAGTCAATTTCAACAGGCAGATAATTCACAGGCTCTGAAACAAATGCTGGGTGATGATAGATTAGTAATTATCGATGAAGCTCAAAGAGTATTAAATATTGGATTGAAGTTAAAATTATTAGTTGATAACTATCCGGAAACCCAATTGTTGGTAACCGGATCCTCATCTTTAGATTTGTCAAATGAGGTTAGCGAGCCGTTAACCGGCAGATGTGATGAATTTTGGCTATTCCCTTTGTCAATAAAAGAAGTTTGGAAGAAAAGCGATAAGATTTCACGCGATAGAGATCTGGAAAAATGGTTGGTTTACGGGAGTTACCCCGGTGTTTGGAGTTTGGAATCAAATGAAGAAAAATCCATAAAAATAAAACAGTTAGCATCAAATTATTTATATAAAGACGTTTTAAAATTTAACAAGATAAAAAATTCAGAAACAATTCTAAAATTATTGCAAGCTTTAGCGTTGCAAATCGGTAGTGAAATTTCGTTTAATGAACTCGCCACCACAGTTGGCGTTAGTAAGCAAACCGTTGCTTCATATATTGATTTATTAGAAAAAGTTTTTGTTGTTTTCAGTCTTAAACCTTATTCCGGTAATTTACGGCAGGCTTTAAATAAAAAAAGGAAAATCTATTTTCTGGATGTGGGAATACGAAATGCTATAATTAATAATCAAAACCCGTTGGCAATTCGGGATGATGTTGGAAAATTGTGGGAAAATTTTGTGATAGCTGAAAAATATAAAAGTCAATTGGGGTTGGGTTATAAAACAAACTTATATTTTTGGAGAACTTACGAGGGGCAGGAGGTTGATTTAGTAGAAGATAAAGGAGGAGAATTGATTGGGTGGAAAATAAAGTTAAAAGGCAAAGGAAGAAAACAGCCAAAAGATTGGGGTTTGTATAAAAATTCCAGCTGGAAAGAAGTAGATAAGGAAAACTTTTGGAAACTTATGGGTGATTAATAATCATCATGCTTTTTTAAGTGAGAAGCCAAGTGGCACTTGATATACCCAAATCTGTTAAAATACAGCTCAGATAAAGCCGAAATAAAAGCTTGTGGTACATGCATGAAATTGAGAATGCAGGAAAGTAGGGAAGCCTGTAAACGAAAATAGTTAACAGTTGTTGGGTTTGTTTAAGCGTCAACTCCGGGTATTCAATTTCTGTAATCCAATTAGTCTTCCCAAACTCATCCCACTTTGATGAAATGTCTAAAATTATCCTGATAGGACAAAACCTCATTGGCAAAATGCTGTGAATTTATCCCGTAAATGGTACTAAATTCACGGTAATTTGACAAAAAAGTTGAAAAAACCTCTTACTTAATTATTATTCCTTTTTTATCCAATTATTAAACCAAGGCCTCATAATATGCTTCAGTATGAAAAATTGGATGTGGATAGTCCTGGCGGCAGCTGTTGTTATAGGGGGTATTTTATTATTTGGCAATATTCAACAAGCAACTCCACCAGCACAGGGTCCAATCGGAGGGGGGCCGGGAGCTTCGCCTGCCCAAAACAGGATGGAAATACAACTGGATCCGGTCAATCAAGACCAGATTGATCAATCCGGCAGAGCAACTTTGGAGGAAAGTGATGGTAAGGTGACTGTTATGCTTGATGTTAACCAAATTGAAGGTTTAAACAACCAGCCAGCCCACATCCATGCCGGTTCTTGTCCGGGCGTAGGCGAGATTACATTCCCTTTAAGTAATGTGGCAGATGGCAGGTCAGTTACCGAAATAAATACTACTCTAGATCAATTAAGATCCAACCCCATGGCTATCAACATCCACAAATCAGCCATTGAATCTGCAGTTTATACCGCCTGCGGCGAGCTGCCTCGATAATTATTGCCTGATTTTTACCTTTTTCTAGCTGAATTTTAACTCCCATAAGGTACTAATAGGTGGTGGATTTATTCGGCAATAGCAACAAAACCTATCCGGCGATAGTTTTAAACAAAACCGTGGTTTTCCCTAACGAAAAGGTGCCTTTGATTATTGAGGATCAAAAAATGATGAAGGCAATTAACTTGGCTTTGGAAAAAGACAGCCCGCTGGTATTAATTTTTGAAAAGGATTCGAAAAAGGGAAAGATTGGGGTTTTATCACATGTTGCTTTGCAAGGATATATTGCGGAAAACTTGTTGGGGACTGTAATGGAGGGGGTTAAAAGGGTGCAGGTGGAGGATTATTTTGACGAAGCAGGGGTAAAGATGGCGGAGGTGACGGATTTGAAACAAGGCCAACCAGACGTTGGCCGGCCGGTCGGGGAAGAGGGACAAGTTACGGAGCTGGAGGCTTTATCCCTTACTGCTTTTGATGAATTTACCAAACTAATCCAACTGCACGGGGCAGTGCCGCAAGCCTTTATAGAGGAGGCTCAAAAAGAATACCTTTCACCCGGCCGGGTGGCTGATTTAATCTCTTCTGCCTTAAGGCTTAATTTTCCGGAAAAACTGGAGCTTCTGGAGGAGCTGGATGTAAGAAAAAGGCTGCAAATTTTAAACAACAAGTTGGCCAAAGAATTAAGCATTGCCCGGGTGGAGAAGAAAATCCAGGAAAGCTTAGAGCATGATGTTGAAAAAGCCCAGAAAGAATTTTTCCTCAAAGAACGGATAAGGGCAATTGAGAAAGAATTAGGCGTATCTGAACAACAAAAGGAGTATGAATCTATAGAAAAAAAGATTTTGGAGGCAGGATTGCCTGAGGATGCCCAAAAGAAAGTTTTTGGGGAACTTAACAGGTTAAAAAAAATGCCGGAGATGAGCGCTGAAGCTCCGTATCTCCGGACCTATTTGGAATGGATTAGCGAGTTGCCCTGGAATAAAAAAGACGACACCAAAGTCGATCTGAAAAAAGCCAAAGAGGTATTGGACCAAGACCATTATGGTTTGGAAAAAGTCAAAGAACGGATTTTGGAATATTTGGCCATCCAGCAACTGACCAAAGGAGCGGGGCGCGGTAATATTTTGGTGTTTGTGGGACCCCCGGGCACCGGTAAAACATCGGTTGGCAAATCAATTGCCAAAGCCTTAGGCAGGAAATTTGTCCGGATTTCTTTAGGCGGGATACGGGATGAGGCGGAAATCAGGGGGCACCGCCGGACTTATGTGGGGGCTTTGCCGGGCCGGATTATCCAGGGAATCCGGACTGCCGGTACTAAAAATCCGGTGTTTATGATGGATGAGATTGATAAAGTAGGCAGGGATTATATTGCCGGTGATCCCCAGTCAGCCCTTTTGGAAGTGTTGGACCCGGCCCAAAACAACAGTTTTGCCGACCATTATATTGAAATCCCTTTTGACCTGTCTGATGTGTTTTTTATTACCACCGCCAATATCTTAGACCCGATTCCGCCGGCTCTCCGGGACCGGATGGAGGTAATTGAATTTTCCGGCTATACCGAAAGCGAAAAATTCCACATTGCCAAATTATTTTTGTTGCCAAGGGTGTTATCCCAAACCGGCCTGGATAAAGGGCAGTTATTGATAGAAGATGGAGCCATAAGCAAAGTTATTACCCGCTATACCCGGGAAGCGGGCGTGCGTGAACTGGAAAGGAAGTTAGCGGAGATTGCCCGTAAGGTGGCCCGGCAGGCAGCTGAGGAAGCGTTTAGCGGTCCGGTAATCATTACGGCCGGGTCAGCGGCTGATTACTTGGGACCGGAAGAATATGAAGTTACCCTGGCCCGGCAGGAAGATGAAGTAGGCGTAGCGACTGGTTTGGCCTGGACAGAAGCCGGCGGAGATATTATTTTTATTGAAGCCAGGTTGACGCCGGGCAAAGGCAACCTGACTCTGACCGGACAGTTGGGCCAGGTCATGCAGGAATCAGCCAAAGCCGCGCTTTCTTATATTCGTTCCAAATCTGACAAGCTCAAGTTTGATCCGGATTTTTACTATAATTCTGATATTCATATCCATGTGCCGTCAGGGGCTATTCCTAAAGATGGCCCTTCGGCCGGCATTGCTATTGCCGTAGCCCTGGCCTCTATGCTGGGCAAAAGAAAGATTAAAAAAGATGTGGCTTTGACCGGCGAAATAACTAGCAACGGGAAGGTGTTGAAAGTGGGGGGGATTAAAGAAAAAGTCCTGGCAGCCCACCGGGCCGGAGTGAAAACTGTAGTATTGCCCAAAAGTAATGAGAAGAATTTAATTGATGTACCGGGGGAGATTAAAAAAGAGTTAAAGTTTGAATTCATTGAGCATACTGATAAGGCTTTGGATTTTGTAATGTAAGTTACTGAAAGTCTGGGAGGAAGCTGCTATTTTTAAGTAGATATAATTATGGACAAAGGTGAATATAAGGCTGGCTATGGCGGCAAGCGGCCGATGCGGCAATGGATTGTGATCTATTTAATTATCGGGCTGGCAGTTTATAGTTTAATCTATTACTTCTTTTTGGCGCGTTAATGGTTGTTTTTTAAAGGGCTTTCTGTTATACTGCGGCTCCATGAGCAATCCATGTATCAGGTGCGGTAAGGAAAGAGTGGACGGTAAAACCTGGAAAGGTAAGGTGGGTGCTTCCAGCATCACTTATACAAAGACTATTTGTACAGACCCCAAATGCCAAAAAATTGTGGATCAGGAAATTGCCGACCGGAAAGCCAAAAATGCTTCCCTGCTAAAAGCTAAAGCAGAGGCTAAATTAGCCAGAGAAAAATTATCGGCGGCCATTTAACTCCGGTATAATTATTCCATGGCAGAAATTATATCCATTATCCGTCCGGCCAAAGCTGCCAAGGGGTTGGAAAAACCAGGCAGGAAGACTGTGCTGGCAGGAGGCTGTTTTGATGTTTTGCACCCCGGCCATGTAATTTTTCTGGAAAAAGCCAGGCAGGCAGGGGATATCTTAATAGTTCTTTTGGAAAGTGATGCAAAAATAAAATGCCTCAAAGGGGTTAACCGTCCGGTGCACACCCAAACAGAACGGGCGCGGATTTTATCTGCCTTAAAGAGCGTGGATTATGTGGTACTGCTGCCGTTTATGGAATCAGATATTTCTTATGATGAATTGGTTTTGCAAATTAAGCCGGATATTATTGCAGTTACTCAAGGTGAAGCATGTCTGCATCAAAGACGGGCAGCCCGTCTGACCGGCGCCAAACTAAAATTTGTGACAAAAATTATCGGCAACTATTCTACCAGCAGGATACTGGATCATAAGTAAATTGACCTAATTTCTAAAAATGGTTCTTTTGCTGTACAATTAAAATCCGGTGAGAACAAAACTGTTTCTGCTTTCCATAGCTTTTCTGGGTTTTTTTACCTACTTTTCCTATTCGGTGGCCAAAGAGAGGTGGCAGCAGATTGATTTTGATGCCATGGTGAAGTTGCAGGACCGGATCCCGCGGCGTTTCGACGGGATTTTTTCCTACTTCAGTTTATTAGGCAGCGCAGAAGTCACAATTGGACTTTGTCTGGTATTGGCTCTTTTAGCTCTGATAAAAAGGAAGTGGTTGGCTATAGCAGGGTGGTTAATGATTATTCCGGCTTCAATTGTGGAGGTTTTTGGAAAATTGGTAATTTTCCACCCCGGCCCGCCGGTTTTTTTCCACCGGAGTATTTTACCCGCCGGTTTACCCAGTTTTTATGTGCAGACTGACTTTTCTTATCCTTCCGGGCATATGACCCGGACGATTTTTATTATTACGGTTTTTACCTGCCTAATAATTTTTTCTTTTAAAAAATATCCGTTGAGATTGATTATTCTTAGTTTGCTGATCCTCCTGGCTTTGGTAATGGGGTTAACCCGGATATATTTGGGCGAGCATTGGTTGTCAGATGTGTTGGGTGGGGGATTGTTGGGTTTGGCAGCAGGCTTGTTTGCATCGATATTGATTTTGCATCCAAAAAAGGTTTAATATGCTTAAGCTGTCCGGTGAGGAGGTGAGTGTATGAACAGGAATGTTTCAATTGTGGTAATAATTTTAGTGTTAGTAGTGATTGCCGGGTATTTAATATGGCTAAGGAGTAAGGTTACGCCGTCTGTTTCCCCGGTTGCAGAGCAGGTTGAGGTGACGCCGTCGCCAACAGCTAACACCGAAGCTACGCCGTCTGCTGCTCCAGGGAGTGAAGCAACCGGCTCAACCAGGCAAAAAACAGCTAGTCCGGCAGCAACCAGAAGATAAGAGTACCACGGGGACTAATAACCCGTGATATTCGTGATACCCTTTTAAATATGGATAAGGTTGAAAGATTGATCATTATTGGTTCAGGTCCGGCCGGTTTAACTGCCGCCATTTATGCTGCCAGGGGAAATTTAGCCCCTTTGGTAATCAGCGGACGGGAAGAGGGTGGACAACTGATGTTAACTACTGATGTGGATGATTTTCCCGGCTTTCCTGATGGCGTGCAGGGCCCGGAACTGATGGACAGGATGAGGAAACAGGCTGAGCGTTTCAACGTTCGTTTTATCAGCGAAGATGTTGTTTCAGTTAATCTGAAAGTTAAACCTTTTGTCATTAAAACTGAAAGCTTAATTCTTAATTCTAATAGCTTAATTCTAGCTACCGGCGCTTCTGCCCGGTGGTTGGGTTTGGAATCAGAGCAACGGTTACGGGGTAAGGGCGTATCGGCCTGCGCCGTCTGTGACGGGTTCTTTTTCCGTGGTAAGCAGGTGGCAATTGTGGGGGGCGGGGATACGGCTTTGCGGGAAGCCAATTATCTATCCAAAATCTGTAAACAGGTGATTGTCATCCACCGGCGGGATCAACTAAGAGCTCAGCTGGCTTTACAGGGATTGGTAAAAAGTAAATCAAACATTGATTTTGTTTTAAATACTGAGGTAGTTGAGGTGTTGGGAGCGGATAAAGTCACTGGTTTGAAGCTAAGAAATACCCAAAATGGAAAGATTAGTCAGCTGGAAGTTGACGGGGTCTTTATTGCCATCGGACACCAGCCCAATACCGGGTTTTTAAAAGGCCAACTGGAGCTGGATAAATATGGTTATATTGTCACTGCCCGGGACCGGGAAACTCATACCCATATCCCCGGGATATTTGTGGCCGGGGATGTGGCAGATCACCGGTACAGGCAGGCAGTAACAGCAGCCGGAGCCGGCTGTAAGGCCGCTTTTGATGTGGAGGAATACCTCGAACAAATGGAATTGCCCACAGAAGGTAATGGGATTTAATTATAACTGTTAGATATGAGATAATACGCTTATGAATACTGCCACTGCAACCGAAATAGCTGCACCGAGTGATCAAAAAGTTACTGCCGAGATAACAACTCCGGATCAAGAAGAACACGAGTTGATTCAAGGTGTGGTAAATGATGTGCGTTCATATATCCCCTCATTTACACCTGATAAGGCAAAGCCTGTAACAGCAGAAACCCCATTCCCTGATAGTCCGCAATTACGTGCTGTGAAAGCAACCAGGCCAGGCGCAGCACAAATTATTGATACGAAGGATGCAACAGATAGAATGGGAAAGATGATGAGCCACGGAATTAGCTCAGCTGGAACAGCTTTGGGCATTGAAGAACAATCATTTCCTGTAGGAATTGCTTCTAATGCTGATGTAATGGCAATTGCAAAAGGAAGAGCAGGTATTAGACAGATAATAAAGGCAGCATAATATGGAAGTTACACAAACAGGCGGATTTGATCCGACAGGATTAATAGCAGGGATAATTGCCTTTTTAGGACTGCTTCTTTTGGGGGCGGGAGTGTTCCTTTTTTTAAAAAAATACCTGGTTGGTTGGATCAAATACCGGAACCGGGAAGAATCCTCCATACAATACGTGCTTTTGCAAATTAAAGTACCCCGGGGCAATGAAATTAAAATCGATGCAGCCGAACAAATGTTTGCCACTCTTGCCTCTTTGAGGAAATCAGGCGGGATGCTAAGCCTGTTTGCACCCCAACCGCAATTATCTTTTGAAATTGTGGCCCTGCATGAGTCAATCCGTTTTTTCATCTCAGTGCACAAATCTTTGCAGGATCTGGTAGAAAAACAAATCCACGGGGCTTATCCGGATGCAGATATTAAAGAAGTCCCTGAATATAATATTTTTTCTGAAACAGGCAAAACCGCTTATGCCCAACTTAAGCTAAAAAGCTCTGATTATTTTCCCATTAAAACCTTCCGCGATTTGCCGACCGACCCTTTGTCTGCCTTAACTTCTGCCTTGGCCAAGATGCAGCCGGGGGAGGGGGCAGCTATTCAGCTGATTATTTCGCCTTCAGACAGCAAATGGAAAGCTGCCGGCAAAAAATGGCTGAAAAAACAAAAAGAGCCGGGAGATGAAAAACACCCCAAGACGCCTCCTGATGCCAAGGAGCTGGAGGCAGTTGAGGGCAAGGTTGTCAAATCAGGTTTTGATACCAGCTTAAGGATTACTGCTTCATCTTCGTCTGAAGAATCAGCCACAGCCCATTTGACAAATATCAAAGCGGCTCTTGAACAATTTTCCGGCCCGTACAACGGTTTTTCCGGGGCCAAAATTTATTCGGAAAAAGGCTTTTTGATTGATTTTATTTACCGGTATATGCCCCGGTATTCCAAAATGCCGGTGTTGACGGCAGATGAGCTGGCTTCGGTATTCCATTTCCCCAATAAATCTGTGGAAACGCCTTACATTAACTGGTTGTCCTCCAAAAGAGCCCCGGCTCCGGAAAAAATTCCTTCCTCAGGGTTATATTTAGGCAGGTCAGTCTTCCGGGGGGTGGATAGGTCGGTGTACCTGTCCGAAGACGACAGGCGTCGGCATATGTATATTATCGGCAGGACCGGTACTGGTAAGTCAGAGTTGCTCAAGACTTTAATGCTGCAGGATATTTTGTCCGGCAAAGGGTTGTGTTTTATTGACCCGCACGGTGATGCGGCTGAGGAGTTATTGCAGCTGATTCCGCCGCAACGGGCTGAGGACGTAATTTATTTTGATCCTTCGGATATGGCCCGGCCTTTTGGCTTGAATATGCTGGAGGCATATAATGAGGAGCAAAAGCATTTTGTGGTGGCTTCCATTATCGGCTTGATGTATAAGTTATTTGACCCCAACAAAACCGGTATTATCGGCCCGCGGTTTGAACACGGGGTCAGAAATGCCATGCTAACTGCCATGTCATCGCCGGGGGCGACTTTTGTGGAGGTGGTGAGGTTGATGACAGATGCCGATTTTGTCCGGGAACTGTTGCCCAAGGTAGCTGATCCGGTGGTCAGGCGTTATTGGACAGACCAAATTGCCCAAACTACCGACTTTCATAAATCAGAAGTGCTGGATTATACGGTGTCCAAATTCGGCCGGTTTGTCACCAATAAGATGATGAGGAATATTATTGGCCAATCCAAATCATCCTTTGATCTTAGAAAAGTGATGGATGAGGGAAAGATTTTAATCATGAATTTGTCCAAAGGCCGGATAGGGGAGGAAAACTCTAACTTTTTGGGGTTGATTTTGGTCCCCAAGATTTTACAGGCGGCTATGTCCCGGTCTGACATGCCGATGGAGCAGAGGCGCGATTTTTATTTATACGTTGATGAGTTCCAAAACTTTGCTACTGACACTTTTTCTGACATTTTATCTGAGGCCAGGAAGTACCGGCTTAATTTAATAGTGGCCAACCAGTTTATCGGCCAAATCGGGGAAGACTTAAAGAATGCGGTTTTTGGCAATGTCGGTACCATTATTAGTTTTAGGGTGGGGGTGACTGATGCCAATTATCTTCAGCATGAGTTTTCGCCCACTTTTTCTGAGGCAGATTTGGTTAATGTGGAATCTCCGCATGCCTATATTAAGACGATAGTTAACGGTGAGCCGGTAGTGCCGTTTTCTTTGGATACCACCAAGGATATGAAAAAATGGAAGGCGATGTTAAATCCCCAAATCGGCCAGGCTATCAGGGAGCTCTCCAGATTAAAGTTCGGCCGGGATATGGTCCAAGTGGAAGGTGAACTGGCCTCCAGGGCAAGGTTGTAATGTAAGGGTTATCATAAGCTAATACTTTGGTCTAAGCTGAAAGAATTATAGATACAGATTAAGTTTTAAAACCCCGTGATACTTGTGATACCCTTAAACCCCGTGGTACTTCTAACAGCGGTAGGCCCGGAAGGAATCGAACCCTCGTAATTTGTGTATAAGACAAATGTTCTACCATTGAACTACGGGCCTGTGAAGTAAATTATACCAAAATTAGACCCGTGATACTTGTGATACCCTTAAACCCCGTGGTACGTTGTGATTAAAGCTCTTCTAATTTAACTTTTCCTTCAACATTTTTACCCTGGATAAATTGCAGGTATTTTTCAGTAGTGGAAAGCCTTTTGTGGCCGGCCAGTTTGGAAACCATAGTCATGGGAACCCCGGCTTGTAATTGAAATGCCACCCAGGTGTGTCTTAAATCATTAACCTTGGCCCCTTTAATGCCGGCAATTCTAAAGTATCTGTCAATGGCAGTCCTGATGTTCCTGATTAATAATGGCCGGCCGGTTTTAGTGACAAATAAAGCATGGTTAGGGGTTTTAACTCTTTGCGGGAGGTAATTTTTGATAGCTTCTGCTGCTGATTTATTTAAAGGGATCGTTCTTTCCCTGGTATCTTCAAATGGGGGAACGTGGACAGTGAGATTCTCAAGGTCAATATCTTCCACCCTGAGTTTGGCCAGCTCACCAATCCTGATACCGGTCTGCAGTAAAAGTTCAATTACTGCCAGCATCCTGGTATCTGCCCGTGCTGCATCGCGCAGGCTTCTGTATTCCAGTTGGGTTAAAATCCTGGGTGGTTTATTTTCAAACCTGGGATGCTCCAGTCCCGCGGCCGGGTCATTGGTGGTAACTCCAGAGGTCTTTAAGAACTTGAAAAAGGTTTTGGTGGAGTTAGTTTTTCGGGAAATTGATTTGGGGGTATAGTTTTCGTCGGCCAATTTTTGCATAAAAGTTTGCAAATCGGCAGTTTCAACAGTATTGGGATCAGTTTTGCCTTGCTTTTCAAGGAAACTAACCAGTTGCTCAATATCTTTGCCATAGGCTAAGATAGTAGCTGAGGCGCGGGATTTGATTTTTAAGTTGTCTATAAATTGTTTGTGGGCGTCTTTTAAAGGAACCATAGTAAGGTATATTATATTCTTATAGGTCATATGATGTCAAGATAGAAAAATGTAAGTAATGATCAAAAAAATAACTGTCGGGATAATTATTTTTATTTGCTTGCTGGTTGTTTACAAGTTGGTTACTCAAATCATGGAGGCTGTTAAATCCGGAGAGAGACTGTCCCGGTCGGCTGATGTAGTGTATAAGTTAGAGCTGAAGAATAAGGAATTAAAAAAGCAGCTTACCCAAATCCAATCCATGGATTTTATAGAGGAGCAGGTCCGGAATAAATTGGG
>CAZWTE010000028.1:0-14120 GCA_964637465.1 uncultured Gammaproteobacteria bacterium
ATAAATTATCAAAAGTTGCCGCATATCTTCTAATCCCTTATCTTCTCTGGGTCACCTTTGCCACTATCCTTAATTTATCTATTGTCTTACTTAATCCCTAAAATTGTTCTATGATAAGCAAAATTAAATTTGTATAATGCAAGAGTGAAATACTCATTAATCTCAGAAGAAGATCGGTTAAAATATGCTCCCGAGTTGTATGGTAGACGCTACGGTCACTTGGTGTCCAGTTGTGTTGAGCGGGCCGGTTTCGAACCTTTCTATCATTATAACTGATGTCTCACCCCGAGGCTAAATGAGACAAATGAGACACTATAAAAGGTTCTAGGATTCTTAAGATACCTCTTGACAAAGCATAAAGTGATGCTTTATACTTAATACTATTATGGATAATCTACTTAGGCAAATTACAGATAAAAAACAAAGGCTTGATAAATTTAAGCCATTTCCTCAGGAGTCAATAAAAAACCTGGAGGAATGGCTAAAAATTGAACTAACCTACTCTTCTAATGCTATCGAAGGAAATACCCTATCCCGTATTGAAACAGCGGAGGTCATAGGGAAAGGTACTGCTGCAGTAATAAGCGGAAAACCACTCAAAGATCAGCTGGAAGCAATTAATCATGCCAAGGCTGTTGAATTCATAAAACAACTGGCAAAAGAGCTAAAAAGTCATCAATCTATAACCGAAAAAGTTATTTTAGATATTCACAAGATTATCCTGACCGGTATAATTGATGATTGGGCCGGGAAGTACAGAAGGACAGAAATATTTATTCGCGGGTCAAACGCAGAATTTCCTATGCCAAATGCAATTTCTTACGCCATGAAAGAGTTTATCGGATGGCTTGAAGGACAACAAGGGCAACATCCTGTTAAAATTGCCGCAGATGCTCACTTTAAATTTGTTAGCATTCATCCCTTTATTGACGGTAACGGAAGAACTACCAGGCTGCTTATGAATTTAATACTACTGCTAAATGACTACCCAATGGCAATAATACGCAAAGAAGACAGGATAGTCTATCTTAATTCATTTGAAACTGAACGCAGCCAGCATGATCTGCAGCCTTTTTATGAACTGATTTTCACTGCCGTTGACAGATCCCTTGACATATATCTTAATGTAGCGGAAGGTAAGAAGCATCCTCTCAAGGAATTTGATTTCACATCCCGCAATCTTTTGAAAATTGGAGAATTAGCCCAAATTACAGGAGAAACAATACATACACTTCGTTACTGGACAATTCGGGGGTTATTGAAAATTGCAGACGTAACCCCAGGGGGTTATCAACTATACTCACCTGACGCAACTCAAAAAGTAAAACGGATCCGAAAATTGCAGCAAGAAAAACGATTAACCATTGAAGAGATAAAGAAAACGCTTAGGATGTCCTAGTTGGCTCTAGTTGACTACGAAAGTTCTAACATAATACATAAGGGCTACTTCAAAAACTATAACTTTTCTAGTAATTCTAAATTCCCAGTTATCAACGCTTCTTTCATGGATTTAGTCCAGTGCTTTAACTGGTACTCTCTTCTCATTGCTTCAATTCTGGTAGGGTATTGTTCTGAGTAAACCAATCGAAAAGAATCAAAATATTTAATATATTTGGCAGATTTGGAAGATTTATTTTGATGCTCCTTAATTCTTTTATCCAGATTATTTGTTTGACCAATATAAAGAGTATTTGATGAGGTTCTAAGGATATAAACTGCGTATTTTCCCTTCGACCTAATCATAATCTAAGTATATTATAGTTATGATGGCCATGGCCCTGAGCGATGGTGAGCGTAGTCGAACCAGAGTCGAATGGCTGCGGGATATGGACTCGAACCATAATAGACAGATCCAGATTCTGTCGTCCTACCATTAGACGATCCCGCAATGCATGGAAATTATACCAATTTTTGCCTGTAGAAACTAATGAGGAAACCGACGCAGACCCCAGCCGGAAATTATAACAGAGATCGACAAAACTACCATTAAACCTACTGGAAAACCGGTCCTGGGCAATGTCTGCGCCCCGGTTCCAGTTTGGGCCCTACTGGCTATCCTATCATATGCAGAAGCAGGTGTCGGAGAAGCAACTGCAGCAACGGGTCTTGAGGTATTCCCGGTATTTTGTCCTAACACCGAAGGTCCTGGAGTTGCGCTTGAAGTGGCAATAGGAACTGACTGACTTACCGGAGCAGGTGTTCTTGTCACAGGGGTAGCCGAAAAAAATCTCCCGCTGATTAAAAAGTACCCTACCGCTAAAGCTGCCAAGACCAACCCGATAGTGATAAGCCTCAGCCATCTCGGATCTTCCATGGCCGAATATTACCACAGACCCATAATTAATTTCAAGTACAGGGGGTAAGAATTAAGTAAGAAACTTTACTGCTTCTTCCACTCTTTTAAGAGTCTCATCCTCACCCAAAATCTCAATACTTTCAAAAAGAGGCGGCGTGACTGTTTGGCCGGAAACTGCCACCCGGATTAACTGAAACATATCCCCCGCTTTGATCTCTGACTCAGCTGCCAGATCCCTAACAGTCTTTTCAAAAATTTCCGCATTCCATGGTTTTTTCATACTTATTAATTTTTCCTTAATTTTCTCTAAAATAGTCTTTAAGCCTAGAAATCCTTCGACTCGCTCCGCTCGCTCAGGATGACCAGAGATTATTTTTGCAAAAATCTCTTGGTCATATTCCGGTTTTTCCCACAAAAAATCAGTCAAAGGAACAAAGTCAGACAATTTTTTAATCCGATCCTTAATCAAGGGAATAACTTTCTCTATTTCATCTTCTGTCGGATGTTCCAAAACCCCACCTGATAAATCTTTTAAATAGTTTAAAATTTGAATTTTGAATTTTGAATTTTGAATTTTTCTTATATATTCCCCGTTCATCCATTCTAATTTCGTAATATCAAAAACCGCCGGAGTTGAGTGCACGTCTTTTAGACCAAAGGCTTTAATCATCTCATCTAAGCTAATTATTTCCTCACCTGTTGGGGTCCATCCTAATAGGGCCATATAATTTAAAATTGCTTCCGGTAAAAATCCATCCAGACGAAATTCGTTAACTGATTTTGCTCCATGTCTTTTGGAAAGTTTAGATCTATCCGTCCCCACAATTAACGGCAAATGTGCATATTGCGGCACTTCCCAATCAAAAGCCTGAAATGTCAAAATATGCTTCGGGATTGAGGAAATCCACTCATCCCCTCTAATAACAGGATTTGTTTCCATTAAATGATCATCAACCACATGGGCCAAATGATAAGTGGGGAAACCGTCAGATTTTAAAAGCACAAAATCTTTTTGATCAGCTAAATTAAAACTGATTTCTCTATTACCAATCAAATCAGTAAATCTGACTTGCCCAACTTTTGGCACTTTAAACCAAATTGCACCATCAGCTTCATAAGCAACACCCTTATCTACCAATTCTTTGGCATATTTTTGATAAATCTCTTTACGCTCAGACTGGATAACCGGCTCTCCGTCAAAATTCAAACCCAACCACTTCAAGTTTTCAATAATATCTTTTGTCGCTTCCGGAACAAATCTACTCCTATCAGTATCTTCAATCCGTAAAGAAAACGTTCCGTTATTCTGCCGGGCAACCAAAAATGCATAAAGGGCTGTTCTGACCCCGCCTATATGCATCAATCCTGTAGGTGATGGCGCAAACCTTGTTTTAATTGGCTTCATTTTGAGGTTATTATATCAGCTTCTGGCGTATTACTGTATAATTTAACTACAGCCTATCACTTATAGCCTAAAACCTACTATGACTCTGACTCAAACTGCCATAATTGTTAAACAGCTGATTACAGTCTCCATTATCGTTTTGATATTAGGAATTGTCAGTTTTGTGGGTTATAAAATTTGGTATGCATATTATCTAGCTAATTTGCCGCCTGTAGAAGAAAAGCCAAATGCCCAATTTGGGCTACTTCCTCAACCGGATTTCCCTAAAGTTGGTGTTTCTACCTCAAACTTTACTTATTCTTTAGATACTACAACAGGCGGATTACCTAAGACAGGAATAGACCCCGGTTTTGAAAAGATTATTAAAGTGTATTTTATCGCCCCAACTTTTGCCACGTTTCTTTCACCGGACAGATCAACAGCATTAGCTGAAAAGTTTAACATTACCACTCCCCCGCAAATCCTCAGCGAAACAAAGTATCAATTTAAAGATAATTATAGAAGCTTATTAGTTGATTTGGATAGCGGTAATTTTTTCTATAGCAATGAAGCCACTGTGTCGGCAAAAACCAACCTGGATGAAGATAATAAACTTATATCAGATTTTGAACAATTCCTTTCCAGCCTAGGAGTTTTAAAAGAAAACCTTAAAAATGGCCGCAATAAAGTGGTCCCTCTTAAAAACGAGGGCGATGACTTAATTCCTTCTCAACAGAGGAATAATGCAATGGCTGCCCTAATCTCATTGTGGCCTGTTTCTATCGATAACAGACCAGTTCTTACCGGCAACTTTGATAAATCAACAGTAAATGCCGTTGTCTTTGAAGGAGCCGATAAACTAGATAATTATCTCTCTTTGAATTTTAACTATTACCAGATAGATACTTCCACTTTTGCTACCTACCCGCTAAAAACTTCCGAAGTTGCGTTTGATGACTTAAAAAACGGTAAGGGTATAATTATAGTCGAACCTGATAAGCCTCAGGTCTCTATTACTTCTGTCTACTTAGGATATTATCTGCCGGAAAATTATAGTCCTTATTTACAACCAATCTATGTTTTCGAAGGTCCGCATTTTGTGGCGTATGTAAGCGCAATCAATGAAAGTTTTGTGTCTTCGGCCACTCAAAATTAGAATAGGTCCAATCAATTAATTTGGTAGTTTCGGAAAATCTATCACTGCTTCCCAATACAACCAATAACACTCTGCGTTTATCCCTTTCCACCAAAGTTACCAAGTTTTGTTTGGCTTCTTCGGTAGTGCCGGTCTTGACCCCCAAAACCCCGCTGACTTGCGATAAAAGTTTATTTAAATTTAACAGCTGATGGGTATATTTTTTATCTAAGGAAACAATATTTGTTTCTTTAGTGGCAAAAATCCGGGAAAGTTGTGAATACTTTAAAGCTTCTTCTGTAATCTTGGCAAGATCTACCGCTGAAGAAAATTGCTTAGGGCTATCAAAACCTGCCGGGTTGTCAAAATGAGTATCCTGCAATCCTAAATCCATGGCCTTTTTATTCATTGCCGATACAAATCCTAAAACCCCGCCCGGATAATTTTCTGCTAAGGCAAAGGCGGCATCATTGCCGGAATTTAAAAGCATGCCATAAAGCAACGACCTAAAAGTTAAATTTTCGCCACTCACTAACCCTACTCTTGATCCGGAGATCCCGGCGCTGCTGCCTACGGTGAGTATTGAGTTTTGTTTAAAGTATTCGCTGGCCACTAGGGCTGTCATAATCTTGGTGGTAGAAGCAATCGGCAAAGAAATAGTGCTATCTTTTGCAAAAAGCGTCACACCACTCTCCAGGTCTTTTATTAACACTGCCCTGGCTCTTACATTTGGAACAGGTAAATTTTTACCCACAGGCGGAATATTATATTTTTGTATCCCGGCCACTTGGGCATTATTTTGGGGAATTTGTAGATTGACAATAAAATTGTCTGTAGAATCTAGCAAAAACGGGATTATTACAGCAAAAATTACGGCAATCAAAATTAAGCCTACGGAATAAAAATAATATCGCATGAGAATTTCTAATTACTAATTTCTAATGAAATCCCAATGTCTCAATGACCAATTTTTAGACATTTTGTCATTAGACATTCTTTAGAAATTAGGTCAATTAGGTTAATTTACTTAATCTAACATCAACCCTTTCCATATCTCTTGGGAATAAACTGGCTTCTCTAATATTACCAAGGTTTAAAACATGCATGGTTACCCGTTCCAGCCCAAATGAAAATCCCCCTTCCGGCGGCATGCCGTATTTAAAAGCTTGTAAATACATTTCAAAATCATCCTGATTCATCCCCCGGCTTTTAATACTTTCCACCAGCTGTCCGTAATCATTAATCCTTTGACTGCCGCTCATTATCTCCACCCCTCTAAATAACAAGTCGTAACTTAAGGAGTACTCCGGATCTTTCGGATCCGGCATGGTATAAAAAGGTTTGGCGGAGGTAGGGAAATGGGTGATGGTGACAAGATCACTACCGTGATTATCTTTAGACCATTTACATAAATCTATTTCATCCTGCGGAGTTAAGTCCTTTTCTTTGCGGTTATCCCGCCCGAACTCTCTAAGAATTAATTCTTGCGCTTCCCTTAACGTCAGTCTGGGGATATTTCCAAATGCCACCTTTTCAATGCCAAATTCAACCAACACATCCCCGCATTCTTCCTCAGCAATCTTTAACATCTTAACTGCTACATTTTCCAAAACATCCAGTAAGTCCGCAAACCCGACAAACCCTATTTCGATATCCAATTGAGTACTTTCTGTCAGATGCCTGGTGGTTACCGAAGGTTCAGCCCGATAAGCCTTGGCAATAGTAAATACCCGTTCAAAAACCGGCACCAGCATTTGTTTATAAAGTTGCGGACTTTGGGACATATAAGCCTTATGTTCAAAATAATCTACTCTAAAAACTTCTGCTCCGCCTTCGGTGGTCCCGGCCACAATTGTCGGCACTACAATCTCTGTGCAACCCAATTCTTTAGCTGTTTTTCTAAATCCATCCAGTAAGCATGCCTGGATTTTAAAAATAGCTTTTACTTTGGGATGGCGTAAAGTTAAAGAACGGTAATCAAGTAAGGTAGGCAGTTGCAAATCCAACTCCTTGCCTCCCATATCAAAAGGTAATTCTTGAGTCTTTGATAATACCTCAATACTTTCGGTAAAAATCTCAATTTCCCCGGTCGGGATATTCTTATTAATTAAATTTTCCGGGCGTTTGTTGACTTTACCAATCACACAAACCACATCTTGCGGATGTAAATCCGGCACTTTGCCGCCCATAGCCACTACTTGAATAATGCCGGACCGGTCGGTAATATCCAAAAATAAAATTTTTCCATGGTCGCGCCGGACTTGCACCCAACCGCAAATCTTGACTTCTTGTCCAACTTTTTCTTTACAGTCTAATATTAATGTTCGTTCCACAATGGATTGATAATATCAACTCAAACCACCCTTGGCAATACCACAACAACCTTAGGTCTTTTACCTTGACTGAGCGCAGCCAAATACTCTCTGTGTCCCAATGAAACTTCTGAATCTAAAGGTACTACAGGTAAACCTATTTCTTGATACCTAATCTCCATTGGATTATCTCCAGCTTTTTCTTGCCAAGCAATAGGTCTTCCTAATTCTAAATGCGACATATAAACACCCCCTTCCTTTGAAACATTTTAATTACTCAGGCGGTTAATTTCCGCTGCGGGTAACTAATCAGGTTGCTATCATTTGGAAGACAACAAATTATTTCAAATCTCTCAAAAAATAGCGGCTTCTCGTTAAATGAAAGCCCTACCGCTATCCTCAAAGCCTGAGCATACTTAGGACACCTGGCGCAATCCGGACATGTTGGTTCACCAAGCAAACCCTTAATTTGTGCATCCAATTTGGCCTGGGTAACTACGCCTCCGCTGCCTAAAAAACTTATATTCCCTTCCATATCCCTAAAATTCATTTATTGCTACCTCCTTTCTTTAGAATTTTTAAGCCACACCATAACATTCCTCTACTCTACTTAACTGATATATTCTCCTCGCTTGTTTTAGCAATACCGCATAAGTTTCAGGCATAAGCTGTTGTGGTCCATCACATTGGGCACTACCCGGGTCATTGTGTACTTCTACTATCATTCCATCCAAACCAGCCCCAGCAATCGTCCTGATTAAACCAGGCACCCACTCTCTGTTGCCTGCCGGATGAGAAGGGTCTCCAATAACCGGCATTTTAGATCCATCAGCTTTTGCAACAAGCGCCCCGTTAATATCCAAGGTATACCTGTTTATATCAACAGGAGTCCTAATCCCTCTTTCGCACAAAATTACCCTGTCTTTCCCGATATAATCTGCTGCTTTAATCCATTCATCGATTTTGCAGGAGGCGCCCCTTTTTAATAAGACCGGTTTTTGAGATCTTTCTCCTAATTCTGTTAATAGTGAATAATTTTGACAATTTCTTGATCCAACCTGGAAAACATCAACATATTCCTCTAATGGTTCCACTTGTCTCGGATCTAAAATCTCTGTTACTATAGGAAAACCGGTTTCATTTCTAATTCTTCTTAGAATTAACAAACCCTCCTTAATTCCAATACCCTGAAAACTACTCTTATCAGTTCTTGGCTTCAAAATACAACCTTTAAAAGCATCTGTCTTAAATTCATCAGATAATTCACCCAGTTCCCTCAACTTCACAGCAATAGCAAGCGCTTGTGGTTCTGATTCAATGGCACAAGGACCTGCTATACTTGTAAAATAACCTGTTCTAAATAAATCTTTTCTTTCAATCATTTTTTTCCCCAAAAAAATACCCCCCTTGCGGGAGGCATTGGTGTTTCCTTCTTTTGGACTTTATTTATGTCCTTAAGACATCAACCAACCTCCCTTTAAGGGAAGTAAACCAAAAATAGGTATAAAAGAATTTTGGTTGATGACTATTCATTGGAAAAATTATCTTATCAAAACTTGACAAATCCGTCAATAACCAGTTAAAATCAAGGCATGTCAAAAACAATGGCTGTTGATTTAAAAAGAGTAGAAATTTCAATCGTCCTCCTTATGGTGCTCCTGATTGGAGCGCTTTCGGGAGGTCTTTTTAGATAAATTTTATCTAAAATAGAAAGGAACTAAGGCCTCCCAAATCGGGAGGTTTTTTTATGGAAAGGAGGTGGAGATTATGTCAGCAGAGATAGCAACTGAAGTTTACAACTTTAGTCAAAAAGATATAGCACCCTTAAGAAAAATGGGGTTAGTCATCGACGGTAATTACGAAAGCCATGACGATGTTAACCAGGTTTCAGTGATTAACCCTAGAGATTGGTCAATCCAAAGAGTTCCTGTCCGCCCATGGATCATCTTTGGCACCGAAAGTAGAATCATAACAGTACTAATGCCTCCAAGGGATGTGTTTGAAAAATTATGTGGAGGAAATAGTAATGGCTAATCCGGAAACAATACGCAAATTATTTAATAACCGTGACTTGGTTCAACTACAGCCAGGCGAAGAGGTAGTTGTTGTCAGAGTACCAGTTGATTACGGTGGTGGATATGCGGGAAATGGGGAATACGAAGTAGAGGAAGGTATTGTATTTCCACTAAAAGGGATTGATAAACTAACCGGCGAGGGATGGAGCAATGGTTATACTAATGCTCGAATTAATCAGAATGGATATCTTTAACCTTAAGTTGCAATTTATTGTTACCGTTGAAGGTATCGAGTTCTAAATTGTAGGCTAAATCAATTATTTGACCGGATTTTAACAGACTGGCTAACTGGCCCATCCCAAAAGCAATGGTATCAATATTATCAGTCCTTCGACTTTGCTCAGGATCTACGACCTTAAACTTTAAGTGCTTTCCGTTACCCACTGTCCTGATATCTGAAATCTGCATCCCCTTTGTGACCAATACCGGTCTTTTATTATCCATCCCAAAAGGTTCAAATTTTTCCAATTCTAAGACCAGGCTTTTAGTCAATTGCTTACTGCTAATTTCTGCCTCAATTTCCAAAACCGGTTCACTTGGCAATTCCACCACAAAATCCTTAAACCGTTTTTTAAAAACTTCTACATGTTTACTTAAAAGGGAAAATCCGGCTGCTCCCGGGTGCCCGCCTATATCAATTAAAATATCCGCATGCTGCTTAATTACTTCCACAATATTAACTCCAGCAATAGAGCGGGCAGACCCTTTGGCCACTTCATCCCCTACTGATATGGCAATGGCCGGCCGGAAATATTCGTCACAAACTCTGCCGGCTACCAACCCAATAATTCCCGGCGACCATTCCTTATGAGCCAAGATATGGATATTATCCTGCTGGTTTATCAACAACTTTGCTTGTTCTAAAGCATCTGTGGTCATTTTTTGGCGGGTGGCATTTGTCTCATTTAAAAGTTGCGCTAACCTCTGAGCTTTTATCACATCTTTAGTACAAAGCAATCTTAACGCATCAATGGCATGTTCCAGCCTGCCAATGGCATTTAAACGCGGGCCAATCATATAACCAATCTCAAAAGAACCAATAGCTGATAAGCTGATACCTGCTTCATTTGCCAAAGCCAGCAAGCCCGGATTTTTTGTCCGGCTTAACACTTTTAGCCCTTCATAAACCAGGGCCCGGTTTAAACCAATTAGGGGTAATAAATCACAAACCGTGGCAATAGCCACAAATTGCAACAACTCTTCTGCAAGCTCCTTGTTCATTAAGTCTTTAATCAAACACCAGGCCACTGCCGCCCCGCACATTTTGGTGGAATGAACTATCGTATAAGCATCCGGCTTTTCTTTTTCCGGAAGATGGTGGTCGGTGATGATCAAATCCAAACCTAAACTTTTGGCAAATTTTGCCTGATCAATTGCCACTATCCCATTATCAACTGTTATCACTACCGAAGCGCCGGAATCTTTTGCTGATTGAAGTCCTGTTTTTGATAACCCGTATCCTTCCCTTTCCCGGTGGGGGATATATGGCAAAACTTTTGCCCCAAGCAAAACTAGTCCTTTGTATAGAATCGCCGAAGCGCAGATGCCATCAACATCATAATCACCATAAACCACAATCAATTCCTCATCCTTAATTGCTTTTAGAATTCTCTTATTAGCTTTATCAATTCCTGAAATTTGTAAGTCTTTTTCAAAATCAGAAATTTTAGGATGGAAAAATTGTTCTTTTTCTTTCTCAGTTTTAATACCCCTATTAATTAGCAATTGCTCAACTAAATCATCGGATTTTTTAGGAGCAATCTTCCAAAGCATAATAGAACAAATTGTACCATACACCAAGTTAGGCTTTGATCCTTAATTCCATCATCGGCGCTGAAGCAAGCGAAGAATAGTTGCAGGTACTTCACGAATATTCACTGCGCTAACAAAAGACCTTAGAAGTTCTGAGGTGCTTAGAGATTGTGTATAAATGCTTAATTTGGAAGTTGATAAAATAATTGAAGACAAAACTTCAGAAGCAGGAGGGTATTTTTTGCTTATACCAAAAAGCGCCTTACTGTTAGCTGAGAAATTTAATCTTTTAAACCCTAAATTCATCTCATCTAGATTCCATCCCATTTCTTTTAATATTTTTTTAGTATAGATTTCATCTCCCATAGTTAAACCGGCTAAAAGCGAGATTGTATTTTGCCGTTCTTTGCTGGTAAGTCTTTTATGCATACCTAAATCTATCAGAGTGATCACGCTGTTTTTGTCAACAAAAATATTGCCCGGATGCGCATCTTCGTGTAGTCTGCCCGTTTTGATAATTTGGGCAAGTAGTTCTGATGTCAGTCCTTGTACAATAGTTTTTTCCCGAAGATTACCATAACCTTCCCTAAGAAGAGTTAACGGGTCAGATCGTTGTAGATCAAGAAATCTCCTAAGACTTATTCCCTTGGCCTGTTGTTCCAACATCACATCATCCCCGGAAAAATAAATTGTCGGTATTTCTACTTTCTGTTGCCTTTTTTTATTTCTATTTGCAATATCTTCCCTTAATTCACGGCTGAATATCCGTTCTTGCTGGAAATCAAGCTCACGCAAAATAGCAGCTTGAATTTGCTTGATAAAATCATCGGGTAAGTCATCAGCAAGTCCACATTCTTTGGCAAGTTCCACCACTTTATTAATCACCTTTAAGTCATGTTCCAAGTTTCTTATCTTCTGAGCTGATGGTCTTTTAAATTTTCCAACCAGTTGATGCCTACCAATAGGTAAGCCAACTGACGCATCACGGACATCAATCGTCAAAAGCGCAGCTTGTTTGTTTGAAGCTGCATTTAAAAGTTTATCAAATGAAACTATTTGTATCGGGCTGTCATCATCCAATAATCCGGCATCTTCTGCCAGCATTAATAGCGCTCTTTTTGGGACTACTGGCCCTTCTTCCTGGGCTTTCTTAAACAAATCTCTGTATGACTCTGGAATTTGCGAAATCTCAGAAAGAGCTTGCGCTACCTTCTTGCCGACTACTCCTAGTTCGCTTAACCCTATAGCAATAATTTCTTCCGGCGCCACCTTTTCTCCTTTAGCTTGCACATCTGTCAAACGAGTAATAAGCTTTGTCAAAGTTTGCGACGCTCTGGTAGGTTCTGATTTTTCCAGAATAGTTACCAGCGCATTCCTGAAAAATGCGTTATATGCCATATCATATGGGAATAAGTGTACAGCCAGACCCTGGAGAAATTCTTTTTTGGCAATATACGCATCCCATGATGTCTGCGCTGTCTCCTGGTTATAGCCTTCATCACCTTCCTTTATCTCATATTTAACTGTTTCCAAATCCAAAATTCCTTCCGATCCCAGAAATAACCGCTTGAAAAACACTGCTTTTTCATCATCTGTCATCATAAAAATAGTGCGCGGTAAATTATCCAGGTGGCCGTTAGACCGTTTTTCTGCTTCTATTATTGGAATCGGTTTTTCTGATGATATTCCCAAAATCCAATTCATAAATTTTATTTTTTCTGTTCTATTTGCCTCGCTTAATATTTTGCTAAACACAAACACTTGGGAACCATTATCATCCACTTCTTTTTTATCTCCTGGGCTCAACCTTAGTTTCACGATCTCCCGCAATTGATCAACAGTTAGAGCTACCTCCTCTTCTAATAAGTTTAGGAAGTAATTACGCGCAAAGGAAGCCTTAGGCAGGTAAGATTGTAAAATAGGTATAAAAGCGTTAAAGTCTTTAACTAAACTTGGGTTCATCGCCAATTCCGAGCGGAAAACTGCGGTTGCTAAACTGATTCGTAAACTGGAATTTTTTGTAAATAAGGGCAACAGCAGCTTTCCCGCTGCCACCCTTTGTTGATGATTTTCCGCTTGGCTCAATTCTTCTTTCAAAAGTAATTCTATGTGTATATCGCGTACCACAGAGGAAAAAGGAACTAAGCTTTCTAAATACTTTACCCTTTCTTCTAACGGACGATGATAATCAAATAACACCGGTTCTGCCGCTACTAACCGTTTCGCATAAACTTTTTGGTAAAATGATCCAAACCAGTCTTTCCGTAGAGGGAAATCATGATTTGTAGCTGCTAGGGTAGAGAATGGATGTCTTCTTAACAGCAAATCCGGATAAACCTCAGCCAGTTTTCCTTCGCCCATAAAAATTGTCTCATCAAAAGAATATGTCACATATCCCTCCTTACCCTCAGCAATGAATTTCTGACGCTTTTCATATAGATAGTATGGAAAATTAGGGGATCGTTTTGAATTATAAATATCAGCATCAGGACCGAATGTAAGATGTTGAAAAATTTCAGCACTAAATAGCCTATTAAGTTGTTTATATGTTTCCTCCTCAATAGGATCAAGCCCCATTTCCAATAGAGTCTTGTTTGTTACTTGGTAATTATTGGTGTATTCAAGCAGAGCAATAAGGTGCTTGTCCCGTTCAGTAGAAAGTTTTAGATGACTTGTGAGCCACAACACGACATCTCTTTGATGATTCTTGATAAGGCAGGCCATTAATTGCTCAAATGTCTCTTTCCCTCTAATTTTTTCAGGGATTTCATTGAGTAAATAAAGCCTGTCCACCAGCGTGAACCGCTCAAATTTGCCGGGATAATCTATCACTCTTCCTGTATTTTTTTCATAATCAGTAATAAAGTTAATCAGTTTTTGGACCTCGTCTTTTTTTAGTTTATGAAAATCTTTAATGCCTCTTTTTAAATCAGAACAATTAATAGGATAATCCTTATCTGCAATAGTCTTAAAGGCGCTTAATAACGCATCCAGCTCTGGTTGCCCTTGGGAAATATAAAGACCTTGCTGTATTTCAAGCATTAAGGATAGAATTGTATGATTATCAAAACCAGGCTCTTTCTCTAATCGGGGATCCAGCGATAAATTATAAACAAGCTGTAAGGACTCAAGCATTAAGAAACGTTGCTTGTCTGTTTTTTCTTCC
>CAZWTE010000029.1:0-2438 GCA_964637465.1 uncultured Gammaproteobacteria bacterium
AAATTTAAAATACAGAAGAAAAAGTGGGCTTTTTTGTCCACTTAGCACGTGTTTTTAATATCGGGCGATCAAAAAACGTCTAAACAAAAACAAAAAAAATAATTTCTCCCTACCAAGTCGTTAGCCAAATTTTTTCCTCAGGAAACCTAAGGTGGGTGTCCTGGTGTTTAGGCAGTTTGCAAAAAACACACTCCGGACTCCCGTATATAAACAAAACAATGAAGAAAAAAATATTTTGGCTTTAAACGTGCTAAGTAGGGCAGCCCTTTAACTCTCCCTCGACAAGCTCGGGATCGCTCAGGGTAAATCCTTTCAGGCCATCTACTTATGTCCTTTAGGATAAATTAATAGTAGTACTAAGGTAATGGTTTTGTCAAGTTTTTTAATCTCCACATGAACACCCTGGCTTTGGATTTAGCTGAAAGGTAGCCTTTGGTAAAATTTAAAGCTTCTTCTAAAATTTTGCGGTCAGTGTTTTTGGCTAACTTGATATAAAGAGAATAATGTTTAGTATCTTGTAAGCTTTCAGCCAAATACACGCCGTACATTTGAAATTCTTTGGAGATGTTTTTTGGCCTATCCTTAAATTTAACTTCAGCAATAGCCTTGGCAATAGATTTCATGGCGTGCTTGAAGCAGTTGCTTCTTTCAGCCGGGCAAGGGCTTCCAAATAATTAGGTTTTAGCTTAATGGCTTCCTCCAGAGCTTTTATTTCTTCATTCTTTTTCTCCACAGCGCTTAAGACCAGGGCTTTATTGTAGTAAAGTTTGGGATCAGTGGGGGCAAGTTTAATGGCTTTTTCCAGTACCTGCAGGGTTTTATCGGTATAACTTTCATTAATCAAGGATAATTCAAAATAAGTCCTGATGGCTGTCCGGTAAAATGACACATTTTTAGGGTGGTTTTTTAGGATTTGATCAGTCTGTATTACAGCTTCATCTTTTAAAGCTGCGGAAAGAGAAGCATCTGTTTCGTTTAAACTGGCTGCGGCTTGGGCTGCCGTAAATGCCAGCTCGGATCGGTAGAATGGTTCGTTTTTATTGAGATCCGAAGCCGCAGCCAATAAATTATATGCCCGGCCGGGGTTGTCCGCCTCAGCAGCCCTTTGGCCTCTGGCAAACAAAGTATCGGCATACCAAAGCTGGATTAATGAATAAAGTAGGTAAACAGTGAAGAAAATTATTATGCCCTGGGCAGTTTTGGTATAAGCGGGACGGCGGTAAACGAGAGCGTATAGCGTATAGCGTATAGCGTATAGTTTTTTGGGCCAAACAACAGGCTTTAAAGAATTAGTAGCAACAAATGTTAAAGCAGGGAATAAATAAAAGAAAACGGCAATGATGACAACGGAAAACAGGAAAAAGTTATAAATCAGATAGGAGATATAAGCTGCAAGTAATGACAAAACCAAAATGCCAAATGACAAATGAATGTCAAAATCCAAATTTTTTGGACCTTTGATATTTAGATTTGATTTGGAATTTGAACTTTGAACTTTGGATTTTAAAATCCACCTTATGCTCCAAAATACAAAACTCCCAATAACCAGCATATATGTCCCAAAACCCACCAAACCGGTAGTGGCCAGGTAATTTAAGTATTCATTATGCGCTTTGTTATATAAAAAATCCCATTCAGAAGTTAAATTGTGCTCAACCGGCCGGTATTGGTAATAAGAATAGGCAAAAGTTTCCAAACCTGAACCAAAGATGGGGTAGTGTTTAAAAATATCCAAAGCTCCCTTCCATACAATAAAGCGGATTTGGCCGGATTCTGTGCCGCCGTTTTCCAGTTGGGTGCCGGAGGTGGTAACAGGAATGCTGATTCCGGGTCTGATCGGAGCCGCAAACCTGGAAACTAATCTGAAACTGGTTAGGGCTGAGCCAAAAAGCAAATTAATGATCAGAAAAGAACCTACTATAAATGCAATCTTTTTGAAATTTGAAATTTGGTTTTTACTCGTAAAATTTGCTTTAGCAAACAATTTAAAATTAATTAATAAAACTGTCGTAAAAACGACTACTCCTCCGATTAATCCTAGTGTTGGCCCGCGGGAATAGGTAAAAGTAAAGGCCAGGTAATAAGTAGTTAGTAGTATGTAGTAAGTAGTAAGGGTTAATTTTTTAGTTGCAGTCAGGAAAAAATATAGAGCAGGGAAGATCAGCATAGCCAAATAGGCAGCCAGCCAGTTTGGTTGGCCTAAGGTGGCAAAAACCCTTTCCTGCACCCGCTGGATCCAACAATCCGCGTTAAATTCACCCCTTAAAATCACGCAAGAGGGTGATACCCCAAAATGTTCCATGATTGCCCAAAGGGAAATGATAAAGCCGGAAGCCAATCCAGACTTTAGGACAATTTTAAACCCCTCCTTCCCCATGTTGGAAACAAAAGCCCAATATAATAATAGGTAGGAAATAATGGATAATAAGCCGCCGTTA
>CAZWTE010000029.1:2448-13867 GCA_964637465.1 uncultured Gammaproteobacteria bacterium
TAAGGCGGGAATAATAGCCCCAAGTAGAAATGTGGGGATCAATGGAAAAGATGGTAGATAAAATATTGGCGCCCAGAAAAAGCAGTAAGGGGATATCAAGCGGAGTCCTGTTAAATATAAGTGTTTTTTGGGAAATCATTCTCAAAATCCAGGCACCTATTATAATAATTGTAAATCCATAAACCAAAAACATTTTATTGAACTCAAAGAGTTCATAATTAAAAGAGGTCCAAAATAAAGGGGTTAAGAAAAAAAGCAGGTAAAAAGAATAGGAAATAATCCGATCAAGCATTGTGAGATTATCCTAACAGAGAGTCAGAGTAGGGGCAAGTGGTTGGGAAATTTATATGGTTAAGGTGATATGACGTGGCCTGAAGCGTTTTATTCTTTCTGCAGCTGCACCAGTTAGGTCTAAACCTGCATGAGTTGCGGCACTGGCAGCAACTCTATAAGCGACACATTCTGCTACAAACTCCAAAGGATTGCGGCTAGTTGCTATAGCTAACATCGCTGGTCCCATAATACCAGCTGTATCTACACCAATAGATGCAAAGAGGGAGCTGATTACTACAGCTCTATTGCGTCTGAAACGCGCTGTTGATGAATCAGGGTCAGCATCTTCTGTTGTTATATATTTTGTCGCTTCATAGACAGTGGGGGCTAATATTTGCGTAATTCTGCAAAAAGAGGGGTAAAGTCTATTTTTAGGAGAGCTGTGTAGTTGTTCTTTGTAAGCGTTGATTCCTGTCATTCTATCTGCTACGCTAACCAAGTAGTTTTTAGCTGCTTCAATTGGATTTGCCATATTTGTTTATTTTATACCCTTATCCTATATTAATGTCAATATCTTCAAATACTTTTGACAAAATACCCTCCGGCCGTCACTCAAATTGTCAAAGACCAAACTATATACAATTGCAAAATAGCATAGCTATTTGATACAATCTTCGGCATGTCAATTTTGAAGGAAGCTGAAAGAACTGTTTTTCTAGTTAATCCTCGTTCTCCTTGGTTAAGGCTCAGCTTTGCTGGGAAAACTGTTGGAGTGCCAGTAGGCTTGGGAGTAGTGGGTAGTGAGGTAGATCGTGTTTTGGAGCAGACCGGCTTCAGTAAGGAAGTTGATATTAAAGTAGTTGATGAAGATCTAGGTCAGCACGTTAATCCTAAACCTGGAGACTTGGTCTTAACGACCTCCTTTAGTCTAACTGCCAAGCGGACACAGGCGGTAATTCAGAAGTTACCAATAAAAGGGCGTTTGCCATTGCCGGAGGCATTCATGCTACAGTTGCTCCGGATGATTTCACTAAAGTAGGGGGAATCAGTTTTATGGGTGAGGCAGGTAACAGTAAAGTGTTTGATGAAATGATGAGACAATGGTTGCTGACAGGGAATCTTGAGCAAGGGATCAGAGTTGAATCAGAAGGAGTAGCAAATCCCAGAAATATTAGTTTAGCTGGTTTGCCGGTTTCTGACAGGGTTTATAGACAGATAGATAAACAAAGTTACGCTCATCTGCTTGTTTGTACAGTGGGTTGCCCGCATCATTGTGCTACTTGTACTGTGAAGGGTGGAGGAGCAGTGAGAACAAGACCGTCAGAGGAAATAATTAGCGAGATGAAACAAAGAGAGGGAAAGAAAATGGGATATAGTTTAGCTGACAGCGATATCACTGCCGGAGGAGATGACTACTTTTATCCTTTGCTTGAATCGTTTGCCGGTTTAAAAATTCCTCGGGGGATGAGCGGGGAGACTACACTCGAAGCTCTTGATCTTGGCGGAGATAGGCTGTTTGATGCGTTAGCAAAAGCACAATTTCATCGTCTTTATGTGGGTATAGAATCTGATAATACAAAAAATCTGTTAAGTATCGGTAAAAAACATAATTTAAAATATGATGCTCGTACAGTAAGAGAACTAGTTAGAGGTGCCCATAAGCGAGGGATTAAGATAACAGGTTTATTTATAGTTGGTTTTTTGCCAGAAACGATTGAGTCAATTAGAGGCATTGAAGATTATATTAAGGAAACCGAACTAGATGATGTTAATCTTTCTCTTATGACACCATTTCCTGATACTGGTATTTGGCATCAGCTTGCAGGAAAGAAGCTCTTTGAGCCGGAAACTGTAGATACGAATCAACTTGATTTTCGCCATGTAGTTTTTGATCACCCGATGGGAAATGAACTTCTTTTACAGGAATATAGGGGATTATGCGATCGGGTTTTTGCTGTGTCTGAGGTATGGGATCGTTCGATTAGGGCTTTCAGGATGTCTCATCAGCGTAATTTACCGGAAAGCCTGGAAAGACAGATCCGTAATAGTTTTGGGATGGCATTTTTGGAAGCCTATGCCCATAGGCAACATACACCTGTTGTTAAGGCTCTTAATTATTGTTTGAGATAATCTCTCTACATCATCAAACTATATTCGATCGTGGTAAGCTTGATTGTGCTAAACTGGGTTTATGGAAGAGAAATGGAAAAATAGAGTTGTATGAGAATGCTCGGGATTAATATTTAAAGAGTTTAATTCCGGCAATTTTTTCAAAATCTGTTACATTTAAAGTAGCCAGTTCTAGTTTATGGAAAATTGCAGTTGCGGCAATAATAGCATCAACAATTTCTAAATTATACCGCGCGCTGATTTCTCCGGCTTTTTGGGAAATAATTTCCTCTAACGGGAGTATTTTTATACCGGCCAGAACATTTTTCAAGAGACTGCGCGCAGATTCTTTTTCCCAAATGCTTTTACCCGCGTAACTTTCTGTATGGGTCAGGATGGAAGCGGATAGACTATGTTTGTTTTGAAACAATTTGTAAAGAATTGTTTGCTTTTTGTTTTTTAAACGCAGGTGGTCAATAATAATTGAGGTGTCGATAAGTATTTTGCCCATTTTACCAGTCATACATCCTGGCTCTTTTTTTGAGCCCTGACCTCATTTTTTTGTAATCCTTATAATCTTTTTGGGTAAACCAGTCAGTGGGGGTAAGCAGGATTTTTTCATAATTATCAGGTCTTTTTTTAGTGATTTTCCCCCTGATGACGGCAGAGAGGCTTTTTCTTTTTTTGGCAGCTTCTTCCTTGAGCCTGAAATAGTCTTCCTCAGGCAGTCTGATGTTGGTGACAATATAGTTACTCATACACCACCATTGTATCATTGTATTGGATTTTGTCAAGGTTTAAATACTGGTTTTTAGAACATTGGGGATGACTGTTATAGACGTGGACTATAATTCTCGTTATACTCAAATTATGAAAATATCTTTGGATGAGGATTATTTTAGAAGTGTATTATTCGGACTGCAAGATGGTTTAGTTTCCACCACCGGACTAGTAATTGGGATTTCTGCCGGGACTTCTGAGCGGGCCATTATTATTTTGGCCTCCTTTGTAGCGATATCTGTTGAAGCTTCTTCTATGGCAGCAGGCGAATATTCTTCGGAGAAGGCAGTCCACCAGTTGGATGGATCGCATAGACATAAAGATAATTTAATCATTGGGGCAGTTTTGATGTTTTTTTCCTATTTGCTGGCCGGTTTTATCCCCATCTCGCCATTTTTATTTTTTTCCCCGGACACTGCCAGGGTGACCAGTATTTTCGCTGCATTGATCAGTCTTTTTGTGATTGGCTATTTTAAAGGTAAAATTGTCAAGGTAGGGGTTTTAAGAAGTGCTGTAGAGATGTTTATTATTGGAGGACTGGCAACAGCCATTGGCTTGACAGTAGGGTATTTCTTAAAAGTTTAAAAACTTGATATAGTTAAGATACCTTGTGTTTCGGGTGTTAGACAGCTAGAATAAAATTGAGAAAAATATGGCTACAGATAATACTAAAGCAGTTAAAGAGCTTTTAGAAATCATCAAAAATAAAGTTGATAAAATTGAACTTAGGCAATCTTCACAATCATCCCAAATCAACTTGGTGAGGGAGCAGCAATCAGTTATAAATGAGAAACTTGACGAGGTGACAGAAACTCAGGAAGATCATACCAGAAAATTGGAAGCTGTATCAGGTGACGTAGAGCAGCTGCTTTTAGACGTAAAAGGAATCAGAGATGATATTGGATTAAAGCATCAAAGGGACAAAAGAGAGATTGATGAAATTAAAACTCATTTAGGTTTACCGCTAATGCCAGACATTTCCGAGCTTTAAAATATTTAAACTGCTAAAGTAATCCCTGAGGGTCTAAAATTTCTAATTCTTTTTGCTGCAGCGCCAGTAAATATCCAAACCAACATGAGTTGCAGCATTAGCTGTTAGTTTTAAAAGGGTACCTTCTAAAGGATTGCGACCTACAATAATGGCAAACATGTTGGTAGATATATCAGTTATAAGTGCTGGGATTATCAGTCCGGTGTTAAGATAATCGTTTTTTAAGATCTGGTTCTCCTTATTGCCCTCTACTATTGGGAATACGACCCGTGAGATTGCTGGAGCAATAAATTCTAATGCAGCAGATGCAGGCGCACCTTGGTAGAGCGCTCGATTCAAGCCTCTAGCCCATGAGGGTTGTTTCTTGGTGTAGGCATATGAAGATGGTTCATTGGGTTGCTGCATTGCTTCAACCCAGGCTTGTCTTCCCATTGTTCTGTCCGCCACACTACCCAAATAATCTTTAATTGCTTCAAGACGTTTTGCCATGATATTTTTATACTCTGATCAGGTATTTAAGTTAAGACCTCTATTATGTTAAACTGCCATCATGTTTGGTAAACTTTGGCAGCTTGTCTCACACGATATTGGTATAGATTTGGGTACTGTTAATACTCTGGTTCTGGTCAAAGGCAAAGGAATTGTGATTCGGGAGCCGACCGTGGTTGCCATACACAAAAAAACCAGGCAGGTTTTAGCCATTGGTACTGAAGCCAAAAGGATGTTAGGCAGGACTCCGGCAGCCATTGAAGCTGTGAGGCCTTTAAGGGACGGGGTGATTTCCGATTTTGACACCACTGAGGCGATGCTCCGTTATTTTATCCATAAAGTGCACGAGAATCCTGGTAAAGGATTATTCTCCATGCTGAAAATCCCCCGGCCCCGGGTGGTGGTAGGGATTCCTTCCGGTGTAACTGAGGTAGAAAGAAGGGCAGTGCAGGATGCCTGTTTATCGGCCGGAGCCCGGGAAGCCTATTTGATTGAAGAGCCTATGGCAGCTGCGATTGGAGCGGAATTGCCGGTGGAAGCGCCGGAGGGAGTCATGATTGTCGATATTGGTGGAGGTACCGCTGAGATTGCCGTCATTTCTTTAGGGGGGATGGTTATTAATAAGTCCTTGCGGATTGCCGGCGATGAATTGGATGAGGAAATAGTTAACTATATGAGAACCAGGTATGGAATGTTAATCGGAGACAGAACGGCTGAGGATGTCAAGCTCGAAATAGGTTCCGCATATCCTGTTGGCAAAGATGATTTAGCCACGGTGGTCAGGGGCAGGGATTTGTCCAACGGCCTACCCAAGTCTTTAAAAGTCACGGCTGCCGAGATCCGGGAAGCTCTATCTTCAACGGTGACACAAATAATTGCCGGAATTCAGGAGGTTTTGGAGCAAACCCCTCCCGAACTTTTGACTGATATTGTGGAAAGGGGCATATATTTGGCGGGGGGTGGGGCACTGATTCGCGGTTTGGATAAGAGGATTGCCGAGGAAACAAAATTGCCTGTTTATGTGGCCGATGATCCGCTGACAGCAGTAGTCCGCGGCTGCGGGGAAGTGCTGAATAACTTGGATCTGCTGGCTAAGGTGAGAGTAACGGGCGGATTGAGATGAAAAAAGCCATTCTTTTTGATATTGACGGGACGCTTTTGGATACCTGGGATTTTGTCATGGAAGCGGTCAGGAATTCTTTAGCGCTTCATGGGCATTCCCGGCCTGCCGAAAAAGAAATCAAAAAAGCCCTTGGTAAATCCCTGGAAGAATTTTACCAGGCCTTGCTGCCTTCGGTTAGTACCCAAAAGCTGGCTTGTACCCACCATCAGTTTCAGGAAGAAAATTTTCACTTGATTAAACCATTCCCTAAAATCAAAAGTACTTTAAAGGCTTTAAGAAAATCCAAATTTTTATTGGCGGCTGTCAGTAACCGAAAACGTAAAAGTTTGATAAAGTCGCTGGAAATGACCGGAATTTTTGCTTATTTTGACATAGTTGTTTGTGCTGATGATGTCAGCAATCCAAAACCCCACCAAAAACACCTGCAGGTGGCTCTGGAATATTTGAAAGTAAAACCGGAAAATGCTTATATGGTGGGTGATACAAACCAGGATATCCTGGCCGGAAAAAATGCCAAAATTAAAACCGTTGGTGTAACTTATGGTTGGTTGGGAAAGGATATTGTCAAACACCAGCCGGATTTTGTAATTGATGGTATAGAAGAGCTTTTGCAGGTTATCAAAGGCCGAAAATGTGTTAATATTTAAGCATGCTGCAAGTGCCTTTTTATGATCCCAATAAAAGCTATGAAGATAATTATGACCAGGGACCTTTTGGGGCATTTATGGATGGAAAGGTATTTGAACAAGCAGGGGAGCCGGAACATGATTTCTTTGGTCAAAAAGTTTATGCGCCCTTTGGAATCCCGGCCGGGCCCTTGGTTAATGCCAGGTTTTGCAAGGCCGCTTTTGAGAAAGGTTTTGATATTTGTGTTTATAAAACAGTCCGGACAAATTTTTTCCCGGTGCACCCTTTCCCCAATATTTTGGCCGTAAAAGTCGAAGGGGATCTGACTGTTGAAAAAGCCCAAGCTAAGTTAATTGCAGATAATAATTACTCGGAGCCTTTATCAATCACTAACTCCTTTGGGGTGCCTTCCAAAGACCCCAAAGAGTGGCAGGAAGATGTTAGAAAAGCCATTTCCTATGAAGGAGAAGGCCAGGTATTGATGTTGAGCTTTATGGGGACTGTCCGGGAAAATCAAACCCCGGAGGAATTTATTGCTGATTATGCTTTAGGAGCCAAATTATCCAAAGCAACCGGAGCAAAAATATTGGAAGTCAATTTATCCTGTCCCAATATCGGCAATGAAGGCCTGGTTTGTTATAACCTGGAGATGACGGAAAAAGTGCTGGCAGCCATAAGAAAAGAAATTGGAGGTACACCACTAATAGTTAAAGTTGGTTATTTCAAAAGCGACGAAGATTTAAAGAAACTGGTAGAGATTACGGGAAAATATGCCCAGGTGATTGCCGCAATTAATACTATTTCAGCGGAAGTGGTGGATCAGGCAGGCAACCAGGCATTACCCGGGAAGAATCGTCTGCGCTCGGGAGTTTGCGGGGCCGCCATCAAATGGGCAGGGTTGGATATGGTAAAGAGACTCAAATTCAAAATTCAAAATTCAAAATTCAAAATTAAGGTAATTGGTGTCGGCGGGGTAATGAAACCGGAAGATTATTTTGAATATATGGATGCCGGAGCGGATGCCGTAATGAGTGCCACCGGCAGTATGTGGGACCCCTATTTAGCCCGGGAAATCAAAGAAAAAACATGATTTTCCTATTGACAAGGTGTACATTAGAGTATGTTATAATGTAACCATGAGCACTATCAGAGTGTCAGCTACTAAAGCCAGAAATAATTTTTTTGAATTGCTTAATCAGGTAGCAATGGGAACACAGATAATTATAGAAAAGGATGCTAAAGAGGTGGCTATACTGGCTCCTAAAAAACAGACCGTTGATTGGACAGCCTTAAAAAGAGCTTCAAAAGCAGTGCATGGAATATGGAAAGATTATGATCCCAAAAGAGATAATCCTTTTTATGGCAAAAAAGCCTGGCCAAACGTGGGTAAATGGGACAAAGGATTGAAATTTAAGAAGTGAAGATAATAGTAGACAGCAGTATTGTTATTGATTATTTGCGTGGCGGCAATAAATGGACAGACTTTGTTTTTTCGGCTGAAAACAAAGAGGATGTGCAACTATATTTGCCAGCTATAGTTATTTTTGAATTATATTCAGGTACCAGCACTAAAAGTGCCAAAAAGCTTCAAGAGATGATCTATTTTATCAGCCAGTTTCAAAGTATAGACCTAGATGATAGGATTGCCAAGGTTGCCGGTGAACTCTTTAGGGATTCAAAACAGCATCTTGGGGTTGCTGATTATGTTATTGCTGCTTCAGCATTACAGATAAATGCCACAGTCGCCACTTTAAACCAAAAACATTTTGCCCAAATCCCCACTTTGTCTTTATACCCGCTTGATTAATTATTATCCAAATCCGATGTGGGAGTTACAATAGACCTAGGAATTGTAAGATTTTGGATTTTTCCTCTAAGGATTCCAGGGTTAAATCTGCATGGGTCAGTTCGCGGGATTTAAAATGGCCTGCTCCTACCGCAATTACCGGTATTCCTCCTGCCCTGGCACAGGCAATATCCAGGGGTGAATCGCCCACTATCACTAATTCCTGGGTCTGTACTTCTCTATCAAGAATCTTGCTGGCTTCCTGTCTGGCAACTTCTATCAAATCCACCCTTTGAAAAGCCATAGATCCAAATGCCCCGAAAGAAAAGTAATCCCTGATGCCGGCTCTTGTTAATTTCTCGTAAGCAATATCTCTAACATTACCCGTTAAAAGTCCAACAGGAGCATCTCTTTGTTTTAAACCATTCAGTAAATCTAATACTCCCGGCATTGGTTCGTATGTTCCCTCATTGACATGTTCTTTAAAGTATTTAGCCATAGCAGCTAATGCTTCCGGCATTTGTTTTTTTGATTCTTCTTCGGGAACACCATGAATTTTTAAAGTCTCAATTAGAATCCGCGTATCAATACTGCCCTCGGATTTAACTTGGCCAAATGCAGCTTCAGGCTGATTATAGATAGAGTGTAAGGCAAAATTGAAAGCTTCGTGATGGATGATGTTGCTTGGTCCGCCCCTAAGCAGCGTCCAGTCTACATCAAACAAGGGGATTTTAGGGGAGGACATATTCACGCTTTCTATATAATTTCGGTTCATTAAATATTTTAACTATCATTGATTGGGCTTTTTGAAATGGAGCGGCATTATAGCAATCGCAATAAATATTAAAAAGTGCTTCTATATAGAATCCCTCAGCCCTTGATTTAACATCATTAATTAACAAATCAAAATTTAAATTAGCCTTTGAATCAAAATATAAAGGGCTAAAAGTATCGTGGTTTACTATCACAGCAGCTAGATAATCAATTACTTCTTTCGGCAAAGATAAATCCTGTACAACTTCCCCTACAATAGTTGATCCCCAGTATTCGTGGCCAGGACAAAAAGTCTGACCAGCTTCATTGGTAACTAAAATAGGACGGGTTTGACCACCTTCTTTGACATAAAGAATTTTACCGATATCGTGAATTAAAGCAGTTAAGATCATTAAGTCGCCTCGCTTGAATCCGTAGAAACCTTCATTGATAAAAGTATTAAATTTTTCCTTAGCTTCAGGATTAGTAATAAAATCTGCATTTATTGCCTGCAGGGCCCTATCTTTAACTTTTAAAACGTGTGAATAGACATCTTCGTGGTTATGATAAAGCCCATTTTCCACCACGTCCTTAAGTTTCAAAAATAGGGGATTTTGAATAATTTTCCCGATTAAATCTTCCATATATGGAGGTAAGATTATTGTATCACACCAACTACGCTGATTTTGATTAATTAGCAGTTATAGGATGATATAATGCCTGTTTATGGGTGCTGAAATTGAATATCTAAGGGCTGGATTAGCTATGCTTTATGATTTCCGGGCAGATCCTTTAGTAAGCGTTGCAGAACACATTATAGGTGATGGTACGACCTTCAGAGATTATTTGAACTCTCAAAGAAAGCCGAGGCTGCAGATAGATGTTTATGGAAATACTGAGGTAGTGGACTTATTTAGCGGTAGACAAGTAAAAGATAGTAGAAGGTTAGCCATTTTGGCATTAGGTGGAGGTCAGGCTGGGGTTATTGGAGCAGGCATTTGTACCGGTATGTATGATTGCGGTGTTTTTCAGAGAGCAGATGGACTGATTGGTGTTTCAGTAGGCCTGGCTGATGAGGTTTACGCTGAAACAGGCCAAGGTAAATTTGGAGCTCCGATATATTATGAAAGGAATACCCAAGGCGATAATTTTGTTAAATTGCCCAAGAATTTAAGAGGCAAACTAGGTTTTTCTGCAAAAGCTTTCAGCGGTATTTCTGCCGGTTCTATTTTGGATACCATGTTTGTGGGCAGATGCATAAGGGAAAGCTATCCTCTTGACCTATCAGCGCTGAGGTCATCTTCTAAAGAAATTTTAGCCTCAGTTAGTAATGCCCAAGATGGCCACTCAGAATTTCTAGATGTTAAAGATGTAGAGGACCCGATAAGATTAATTGAGGCCGCGATTTGTGTTCCTAGCATTTCAACTGTTCCCTGGATAGAAATTAACGGTCAGCCATATTTTGATGGAGGATTTATTGATCCGGTACCTTTGGATGCAGTTTTTGACAGAGGTTACACAGATGTATTAATAGTTGGTAATTTTGATCTTCGGGAACACCGCGGATTTCTCGCCAATCTGCAACCGCTGGTTATGGCCAGATTAGGCAGCAGCGAAAGCTATGGTTATAGTAAGGAGGTTGTAAAAGCGATAGGAAAGTATTATGAAAATATCCGTAAAGCATATTTAAATGTTCGTAAAGTAATTGAAGAAAAAGATCCACAAAGACAGGTGGCGGTTATTTCACCGCTTAATCAAGGTGTCCAACGGCTTCGGATAAGTAATATTGATACAGATAGCAGGAAACTACAGATTGCTTTTAAAGATGCATACGCTTTTGGCAGACTTTACTTTCTGTTTTCGCATACAGTCAGGGAGTGCTAATAATCATACGAAGCAATAAACTTCTGGATAATACCAGTTGATCCAAAGAGAGATGCTTTTAAAACTTATATTAATTTTATATAATCCATAATTATGAATAGAGCAGAATCTATTATTGATCTGGTACAAGTGGCTACTAATCCGGTTCAGTGTGAAAAGGAGGCATCTTTACTGCGAAGGTCCATTGCTTTGGAGACGATACAAAAAAGGGGTTGGCAGGGAGTAAAACAGTATGGTCGGTACTTTGCCTCATTTTGGGTATATGGGCTGGTAGAACCTGATCGAGCTAGTGTACTTCAGTCAACTTATTTCTGGTTAAGACATATAGATGATGTTGCAGACCAGGATAAACCAGTGCCAAGTATGTATGAATCCCGGCACCAATTTTTGACTGCAAAAAGGGATATGGTTGAAAGCTACTTTTCCGGAACTGCTGCTCCTGTCTATGGGGAACGACCGGATATATTGCTTGTCTCTGCTGATTTAACAACACAAAAACTAGGTTTCTCTTTAAGACAAGAGACCTCAGCGGTTCTTGATACAATCATTTTTGACGAGGAAAGGTCGAGATCAAAGCGGGTTCCTGCTCAGCAGGAGCTGGATG
>CAZWTE010000030.1:0-13368 GCA_964637465.1 uncultured Gammaproteobacteria bacterium
TAGAGCGCTGCATTCACATTGCAGATGTCGGGGGTTCAAATCCCTCTCCGTCCACTTTAACAATTCTGCTACAATAGTTTAGTGAGGAATATTTTAAAGCAAACATCCTGGTTGTTCTTTGCCCAAAGTTTAACCAGGGTCATCGGTTTTTTCTATACCGTTTATTTGGCCAGGGTTTTGGGGGTTGCTGATTTTGGTTTATATACTGTCGCTTTAGCCTATTTTTCTATAATTTCTTCTTTTGCTGATTTTGGATTTAACAGATATTTAATTAGGGAAGTGGCCCGTGATAAAGCGAAGGCTCCCGAGCTGCTTTGGAATATTGTCATGCTAAGGCTGACATTAACTTCTATTTTGTTTGCCGCATTCTCGGCAGTGTTGTATTCATTTGACAATGATAGTATGAGGGTAGGGGTCACTGCTTTGGCCACCCTGGCAGTTTTACCACAGGCAGCAGCTTTAACTTTTGATGCCATATTTGTGGCTATCCAGAAATTACAATTTTCCGCCACCGCGCTCTTTATTTCCTCCTTAACAACCGCTCTAATCGGATTCTTTTTAGTCGGGAATGGCTTTGGTCCGATTGGGGCAGTTGATGCTTTAATATTAGGCCAAGGGATTTATGCCGTAACTTTACTGGTGTTTCTTTATCGGCATAAACGGTTTGTTCTATCAACAGTACATTTGGATATCATTAAAAAAATTATCGTTGGCTCTTTGCCGTATGGTTTATTGGGAATTTTGGGGCTGTTGTATTTTCGGATAGATACTATTTTACTTTCATATCTAAGGGGTAATTTTGAAACAGGGATATATGGGGCATCTTACAAATTTTTAGAAGCAATAATTTTTATCCCCGGGGCTTTTGGCGCTGCCATTTTTCCCACTTTGGCAAAATTACATGATGAGAACAGGAAAGAAATGAAAAAGCTTTATTACAAAAGTCTTAAACTGATGGGAGGAATGGGTATGATATTATTTTTAGCATATTTCTTAATATTGCCTGAAATAATACGATTTTTTTTGCCAAATTATTTGCCGGCTATAGAGTCAATCAGAGTCCTTTCTATTGCCATTCCGTTTATTTTTCTTGCAACCCCGGGAGTACAGGTTTTATTTTCATCAGATAAATATTTAAAAACTGTTATCCTTTTTTCGGTTTTAATGCTGGGTTTTAATGTTTTGTTAAACTTAATTTTTATTCCTGTATACGGTTATCTGGCAGCGGCTTGGATAACAGTGGCATCGGAATTTTTCTCCTTTGTGATTTTCTTTTTACTTATTAAATATAAATACTTGGATAAAGCAAGGTAATGATTTTATACGAGGAAATCATCAAAATAGCCGGCCGAAATAAAACTGTTTTAGAAATCGGGTCGTCCGCCGGTTATATGACCAGGGCGTTTTTGGATATTGGTTGAGAGATACAAGAACTTGTCTTATTATCATTTCTTGGTTATAGCTACTAAAAAATGAAAATAAAAGTTTCAGTAATTATTCCTAATTGGAACGGTAATGAATTGCTTAAGGATTGTTTAAGGTCCTTAGTGGGCCAAAGCTTTAAGGATTTTGAAATAATTTTGGTAGATAACGGTTCAACCGATGATTCTGTAAGTTTTATAGAAAATTTTTTTCCCGATATTAAAATAGTTAAGTTAGAAAAAAACTTTGGTTTTGCCAAGGCGATTAATGAAGGAGTTAAAGCATCAGCGGGCAAGTATGTAATTTTTTTGAATAATGATACCCAGGCGGATAAAGATTTTGTAAAGCATTTAATTTTATGCGCCGATTCACATCCGGAGGTTATTTCAGTCAATTCCAAACTATTAAATTTTTATGACAGAAAAATTATTGATGGAGTAGGGATATTAATAAACGAAGCAGGGCAAGCCAGATCGATCGGTTGGCAGGAAAAAGACCGGGGGCAGTTTGATAAAGAACAATATATTTTCGGGGCAACGGGCGGGGCATCGCTGTTTAAGCGGAAGGATTTTATCAAGGTCGGGGGATTTGACGATAGTTACTTTATGTATTCGGAGGAAGTTGATTTTTCATTCAGGGCCCAGTTTTTAGGATACAAATCAATTTATTGCTCTAAGGCAGTAGTGTACCATAAACACAAAGCTTCGGCCAAAAAAAGACCGCAGCATATCGAGTACTGGCAATTTAGGAATATGACCCAGACAATAATTAAAGATTTTCCGGCTGGTGTAATATTTAAAAAATGGCGGTGGTTGAAAATAATTTTGGTCCATTTTAATACTATCTTTTACCAAGTAAAAAACGGATATCTTTGGCCGCCATTTTTAGCAGATTTTTGGATATTGATTCATTTATCGGGTATCCTTAATAAAAGGGAAAAAATTCAGAAAGGTAAAAAAGTAAGTGATGAATATATTGAAAATTTTTTGTCAGAGAAACAGATTACTTTTTGGAAGTTATTGAGATGAGTAAAATCCAAGCCAGGATGGGTGGATAAAACAGGCTGTTGGCAAAAACAGAGTGAATGGATAAACCTGCCAACCCCGCGATTAAGAGGGATTTATTTTTGGAGGGAGTTTTTGCCAAGGTCCATAAGAAATAAATATAGGCAGCCAACCCCAAAATGCCGGTTGTTGAGAGGACAAACAGCAGGGAAGAGTCATTGCTGGATGAGCCGTGACTTTGTAAAAATTGCTTATCCCCTATATTATATTGATCAACGGCATAACGGTAAGCATTAAATCCTACTCCCAAGACAGGTGATTTTTGGAAAAGTTCTAACCCTTGTTGCCAGGTATTGGCCCGGAAAGAAGCAGATCTTTCACGGTTGATATTACGGGGTTGGGCAATGGAGTTGATGTAAAGCTGGAATCCTGATAATAAAATGGCAAAAAGGATCAGAGTGGCAATAAATATGGTTTTTGATTTTTTTAATATAGACAGGGTTAAGCCGGAAACTAAAAACATTAAGTAACTGGATCTGGAAAAGGTGGTTAACAGGGCCAGGAAGATGATGGCGAAAACTATATAAAAAACTCTAGGTGCCAATATATGTCTACCCCGTTGGGCGATTAGCCCACATGTAAGGTGGGATATGATGATGAGGGTTAGAACTAAAAAGGCGCCGGCAAAGTTGGGGTCTAAAAAGGTGGAGACGGTTCTGAAATAATGAGGATCCCAACCGGCAACGGTTAGAAAATCCAGATTGGGAAAAAAGATGAATTGCAGCAGCCCTAAAACTGTAAATGATATTCCGGCAATCAAAAAAGCCCTGATTATTTTTTGGCTGAAATCCCGAAATGCTCCGGAAAATATCAGCCAGGCAAAAAGCACGTAGAGGAAAAACCTGCCGGTATAGGAAAAGCTTAAAAAGTATTCTAAGAGGGTTAAGCGTAAAGGGGTAAGGGTTAAGGAAGTTGCAGCAAATGCTAGAATCGAAACCAAAAGAGGCATAAGTGAAATTATATCCTAATGTAACTAGAATTTTCATTATTTGGTTAGTGGTAGTTTCATTAGTTTCCTATTTAGGTTTTTATACCTTGTTGCATTCCGGTAAATTTAATTATGATTTTTTAGGCAGTTTAGCTAATTGGGACGGCGGTCATTTTTTAGGGATAGCGGAAAAAGGTTATAGCGAAAAATTCCAGTATGCTTTTTTCCCTTTATACCCTTTGGCCATTAAGTTAGTAAGCCAAATTACCCAAAATTATTTATTGGCAGCGGTGTTAATAAGTTTGGCGTCAGCTTTTTTTGGGCTGCAGCTTTTATATAGATTAGTGGCGGAGGATTTTGAAAAAAAGATTGCCCAAAATTCAGTGCTGGCCTTAATGTTTTTTCCTACATCCTTCTTTTTCTTAACGGTTTATTCGGAGGGATTATTCTTTTTTCTCACCATCGTAGCTTTTTATTTGTTAAAAAAAAATAATTTATTTTGGGCGGTTGTGGCGGCAGCGCTGGTTTCCGCCACCAGGTTGGTTGGTTTGGCTGTGGCGGCCGGGATAATAATTGATGTTTTGACCAGGCAGGGATTAAACAGGAAAAATTGGTATGTCTTATTAGCGCCGCTGGGATTTATTGCATACAGCGTTTTTTTATACCAACAAACAGGCGACCCGTTTTACTTCTTGGTGGCGGAAAACCATTGGCAAAGGACGCTGGCAATTCCCGGGGTGGGGTTTTGGGAAACACTGAAGGATATTATAAACAACGGTCTGACAGGGCCAGATTGTAGTGTTGTTGTGGACGTATTTTTTGCTGTGTTTGGTTTAGGTTTTGCCGTCAGGGCTTTTAGGTTTCTGCCGCCTTCTTATGCTGTGTATAGTTTGCTCTCGGTTGCAATCCCGCTGTTTACCCCGACTCTTTCTTCCATGCCAAGGTTCCTGCTTCCGGTATTTCCGATATTTATTTTAATGGCTATGCTAAAAAATCAATTCATCTATCTTTTTCTGCAGATAATCTCCATCATGCTGTTGGCAGTTTTTAGTATATTTTTTATTACCGGTTATTGGGTTTCTTAAGCAAGGCTTGCGATCCTTAGGATCTTAAGGTGTGTAGTTAACTCTTCGTTGTATTTCGGTGGAATTATTTGCCGCATCAATGGCTTTGATTAAAATATCATTATCACCGTCATTTAAAGGCTGGTCAGCGCTAAAGTTACCGTCTTTATCTACAATCACTTGAGTATTATTAATATAGACTTTCCCGCTGGGTTCGGTTTTGCCGGCAACTTTGACTTTTTTATCTCCTCCCTGGATTTTTCTGTTGTCTTCCGGCTCATTGATATCAAGTGTAGGTTTTTCGTCATCGTAGATTAATTTAATGGTTTTGGAAGGTAGGCTTTCTTTGTTTTGATTATCTAAAGTCCTTCCATAGATATTATTGGTGCCTAAACTCAAGTTGATATTTGTGAAAATAAAGCTGCCGTCAGAGGAAACATTAACAGTCTCCTTAGGTTCATCATCCAAATATAACTTTACTTTAGAATTAGGGGCAGAAAAGCCTTTAATATCAATTTGGGCGGTATTAGTGGCTTCATATGGGATGTTGAGGATCGGGGGAGCAACGGCAGTATTTTCAGAAAGTTTTGTGATCGTCTTTTGAGGACTGATAATATTTTTAATCAAACCAAGACCATTGATAAAAGAAGGTAGAATCCAGGTGGCAGTGGAATAAAGAAGGATGACAATGATTATTAAGGTAATAACAAAATTCCTGCGGCTTTTTCTGGCTAACCTTCTTACTGACCTCCGGGACCGGTATCGGTAAGTAAAGCTTGCTTTTTTCCCACGAAAAACGTAGCTCATACTCCTTAGTATATCAAAATCTGGTAAAATATTGGCAGCTGCGGGGTTAGTATACCGGTAGTATGCTACCTTCCCAAGGTAGAGAAGCGAGTTCGATTCTCGTACCCCGCTCAAAAATCAAAGATTTTTGAGCAAGTATATGACATCGCTCGCACTCATTTTACCAACAACTATTGAAGGCTTGCAAGGAAAAGGTCTTCGACTCTGAGGGAAGAGCCCTCAGGGCTCAGACTCGAAGAGGGTCAAGGGGAAAGGGATCCTTGCAAGTCCTTCGACCCTGAGCTCAGGACCGAAGGGCAAGGACTATAGATTTCAAGCCATCCTTTGTCGGCGCCAACCTCAATCTCGAACACGGGCTTGGTACAAATCCCAACCGCCACCAACAAATACTTCGACTGGTTCGACTACGCTCACCACAAGTTCGCTCAGTACAAGTCGACGCATCGGTTCGTCGCTCAGGCCGCTAATCGCGGCCTTCGCTTAAAACTAATCCTTCCTCTGGAAATTTTCGCTTTTTTCTTCTCTATCTTTCTGAATTATTGATTTTGAGTAACTTTTGTCTAAAGAATACATTTGTTACTCAAATAAAATATCTGCTATACTTTATTTATGTCTCAAAATTTTTATGACAGGGTAGCTAAAAAATTTGGTGGTTATGGATATGGTAATGGTACTAAACCCCGGTATAAAAGTGAATACCCGGCAGGCGATCCAGAAAAGATTTTTAAAGAAAAACTATTGGAACTCCGTTCAAAAGATAAAGCAGCACTGGATATTGGATGCGCTGACGGAAAATTTACTCTCTCTGTTGCTCCCTATTTCAAAAAAGTGTACGGAATTGATATTTCAAAAGAAAACTTGAATGTTGCAAACAGCCACAGAGTTGATGGAAGAAGTAAAAATGTTGAATATTCTTTTCAAAACGCAGAACATACCTCATTTGATGATTCCTTTTTTGATCTAGCTTACTGCAGGAGAGGTCCCACTTTCTATGAAGAGTATCGCAGAATTCTTAAAGCAGGCGGATATTATTTTGAGATTGGTATAGGCGAGATGGATACAATAGAGCTAAAAAAGATATTTGGCAGAGGGCAAGGTTTTGGAAAATGGAATAAGTCAAAATTGGATGAAGACATAAAAGAACTTCAGAATCTTGGTTTTAAAGTTGTTTTTGCAGAGAATTTTCATGCCTTTGAGTATTACCCTTCATACGCGGAGTTTGATTTATTTCTGCAACAAGTTCCTATTTTTGAAGATTTTGATTCGGAAAAGGACAAAGCATCATTACAGAAGTATGTTGAAAAGTTTTCAACCAGTAAAGGAATCATACTTTCACGACACAGGTTGGTAATGGTTGTACAAAAAGTCAGTTAGATGATTTTCTCGTTTAATATTTTAAAAATTCAAATCTCAAAGCTTGAACAGTCGAAACTCCGCCCAGACTTCTGATAGTCCTTTCAATTGTATTTAAACAAGCGTGAATTGCTTTATTAATTTCTTTGCCCCTAAACCGTAAAACACTCCAACCAAAACTTGTTAACTCATTATTTCTCTTCCTATCATTTGTTAGCGCTTCTGGTAAAGTATGATATTTTTCGCCGTCGCATTCCACATCTATGTTGCCCTTTTGACAGAATATTCCAAAATCCAAGCAGTAAAAATTCCCGCTAACTTTTACATAGAACTGTCTCTCAAGACTTATTTTGCGGTCTTTCATTTCTAAATACATTTTTTCTTCCAAGGGGCTGGTATCATACAAATCATTAATTTCTTCAGCTGAAAACAATTTTTCGTAACTGGTGGGGATATGAGCGATCCTTCTCCATCTAAGACTCGGAATAGGTCTTGGTAATTTAGTAATTTCTCCTAAATGAAATTGAAAATAATCTTTGTTGGCTCTTATGTGCTTTTTTTCTTTCGGAAAAAGTTCGATCCTTTTTACAACGTCCACTTTTTTAACATTGGCGTAAAAATTCACTTTATACCGCAGATCTTCTCCGAAAGCAGAAGGAAAATAAAAACTCAAATACTCGATAAGATTAACATTTTTAGGTGCTGATTCAGCAGGTATATGATACCATCTTTCCTTTTGGATGATATCCCAAAGATTTGTTCTTGGGACAATTCCCACTAATGCCGGATGTTTTTGCATTCTAAACATATCAGATATAATTTGTTTTCAATTTTTATATAACCCCAGTGTTGATAGTGATAAATCAATGCGTTTCATTTGTTATTATCTAACTTATGCGCTTGAGCCTGCTTTTTTCGAGCTTCTTCTATCTCTGCTTTTGTAAGCAATGCTTGAGAACTAATCGATTCCCAGAAAAATCCACCCCCAAACTCCTCTTGTTTTATTTTGCTGAAGTTTGTAATTATTACTTGTCGGATTTCTTCTGCCTTCACCGCAAACAACGAGGCTAATTGTTTTTGAAAATCTTGATCGTATTTGATCTTGTCTATCAAAGGCTTAATTCTGCTCGCGTAAAATCTCCCAAAATCCGGCCAGAATCTTTCATTTTGACTTTGTATCAACATTGCTATAATGAAATTGATTTGTAGTTGATAATCAACAACCTTGTCTTCTAGTCGCGGGGATAACTCCGGAAGCCACGCGTAGGCTTCAAGCAATGATCTAATGTGGTCGGCAATTTTACTACCATACCCACCAAGAGCATCGCAATAATGCATGTGATTGTACATAAATAAGGGTAGTGGCTCACCTTCATTGTTAGAGTCCTGAATTCTTGCGTATAAAAGTATTTTGAATGGTTTCAGATCATTGTTTGCTAAACAGACTATGCCGATGGTATATATTATTATGACCGGAAGAATCTCTGGTGCAGCGATAAGAGTCGTGAGACCCGCCTGCCCTTTCTCCCAATCCAAGATTGTTGTTACTACATCTGAGTAGATTCTCATCTGCTCTTCCGAACCGAAGGCAGCAGTTACGCTGCCGAGAAGTATTAGTTGGTATGCGGCAGCTTCAAGTTGAACAACCGCGTTCGGGATTTTTGAGACATCAGAACCAACTTCGTTAAAGATCCTCTCCCAATCTGATTTTACCTGCTTGATCATCTTCCAACAGAAACGTTCAAAAAGGATTTTTTGCTGACTGTCCTGCCGACTGTTTCCGTTAGCTACAAACGAGACTATCTCATTAAGTTGTTTCTGTAGTTGTTTGTCAGAAAGTTCAATCTCTGGGATTGGAAAACTGGTTGTAGCTAATTGAGGATACCTTGGTACTTCCAACAATGTAGGTGCAATTTTTAATGGCTTCTTGCATACTGGCAAATACACCGCTCCTTCAAGATTTATTTTTGCTGTGGGTGTTTGAGTGTGGCTATATTTATCTTTTGCTCTTTTCGTTACCTCTTCGATAACTGGCGTTACTATGTCTGTAACAGGGTAACTATCCTTGCTCCTCTGTTTTTGAAGCTCATCAAGTACAAAATAGGTAAAAAGCCCATTTTGATTATCTGGATCCTCCAATGCCTTTTCCTCTGTCTTGCTTGCAGTAAAGACAAGGCTACCTTTCCCAAATACTTGATCAGATAATGCTTTTACAACTTTGAGTGCCTTGGTGTTGGGGTAGGAGTATCCTTTGCTATTGATCGATCCACTGAAACAACTATCGACAAATATGTACGCAGCCTTACAGTTTATTTTGTCGAATACTTCTTTCAAGTAATCAACGGATACAGCAGAACTAGGAATATCTGGAGTAGCGTCAAACGGGATGAGGTAGTGTTCCAGTGAGGTTCCGTCTTGGTTTTCTGCGGTTGCACCATGACCTGAGAAGAAAAAGAAAAACGCATCATTGCTTTGTACAGCCTGTCTTAATTCTTTACCCAAAGCAGTTCTGATTTCTGTGAGAGTTGCTTCAGAGTTGATCAAGAGTTTTTTGTAGCCAATATCGCTGATATTAGATGTGAACAGGGTATAAAAATCAGTAGCGTCTTTGTCAGCAAACTGAAGGGTATTAACAAAACTATGTTGGTGTCTTGAAATGCCAATTGATAGTATGTGATATTTCATAATTTTCCTCTTAACGCTTTCGCCAAAATTGATTGAGTGAGTACACTCATTTTATCTTCATCTCTCATTAACTCCCTCCACAATCGCAATTTCCTCTGGTGTGAGGCCATAGAGTTTATAAATTTTCTGATCTATCCTCATTCTATTTTCCCTGATTTTTGGAGGTTATGTTTCATGCATAGGAGTCTAACATTTTTAGTACTTAAGCTTGTTCCGCCTTTGGAAAATGGTAAATCGTGATCAAAATGAAGATTTTTTGTTTCCTGACATATAACACATCTTCCCTTATCTCTTTTCCAAACTTCCTTTTTAACTTCTGACGGAATAAGTCGTGTATGAGAAATTTCTATTTCTGTGCCACTTTTTCCTAAAGAATTATTAGATAACTTTAAGATAAAACGAAAAACATTTCTGTTGCCGTCATGGACAATTTTGTAATCTACTAATTCGAACAAACCTTTAAGGGACCATACTCCATCCATGATTTTTTCATAAGCCCTTACTAATTCAGCATCACGCTTTTGGGTTTTAAATTCTTCAACTGCCTTAATAAATAATCCATTCTGAGTGAGTTTTCCCGATTGTAATTTTGCAGGTTGGTTTTCACTTTTTGGATCATGTTGATATCCTTGTCTTGAAACATCATGTCCTTCATATTCCACTGTAACCCCATCTTCATAGATTCTATCTTTGTATGGTGCATTTGATCTTTGTGACATTAAAATTACAGAGTAAAGAGGATTTATACGATAGTTCATACCACGCTGAAGAGTTTGCTTGCCTTCTGCATCACACATTTCACGATAGCTCAAAATATCATCTTGAATTTTCATGGTTTTATTTCTTGAAGATTTGTTCTAAAGTAATTTTCAGTTTCCTTATCCATAAAATAAACAAATACTCCCTTGTGAGCACGGGAGAATAGAACTCTATAAACATTTTTTAAGTGTTTTAAAAGATCTGAATTATTACGTTTAACTTGTGTATCATAAGAATTTTCTGGTTTTGCAACCCAGCCTTTAATTTTATTATCATATATTAAATCATCCCCAAAAATTATTCCTATATAATCAAATTCAAATCCTTGAGCAGTATAGACAGTCCCAACTTGTTCCATTCCACTATCATCAGTTGCCCATTTCCAAAACTCATCTTTTTTCTCCCAAGGCATTTCAAAATCCCCAATTTTTACATCCTTAACTAAAACCCCATTGGGATTGGGTTCGCTCCAAGGCCAACAAAAACCGGCCACAACCCTTGCAGAATTTTTCTTTTCTTGGTTTTTTTGCTCTATCGTTTCTTTGAGCTGATTGGGGCTATCAAAAATTTTAAACTCCATTCTTGCATCGAAATTAGCAATTTCAGAGTCCTGAACTCCTAAAATTTTATCTAACCATTGAAGATAAGCATCTGAACCCGAACAACGGAATTGTGTTTTTAGCTCAAACTCTGCAATTTCCGACTCATTTACTCCAAAATGTATTGCTGCGTCTTTAATTAGGTTTATACTTCCGATTTCATTCGGCCGGACGATTTGATTTTCATCTATAAAGAAAATATTCAATTTTGCAACTTGTAATAACTCATTTACCTGTGGTAAACCTGTTTTTTGAGTTTTCGGAGTATATCTGTTTGCACTGGTTTCTCTTATCCTGTGTGCTTCATCGCAAACGAGAACGTCGAATGAATTTGGCTGTGCAGTCATAAAACTATTGAAAAATTTAAAAAGATTTTTTGCACGAATACCAACGACTTTTCTGAGTGTATTTGTAAAAGCAGATGAACCGGTCGCATGCATAACTTTTTTACCTTGTCTTAAAAGTTCTCCCATAACCTCAAGGGCAATAACCGATTTCCCTGTTCCCGGGCCTCCTTTTACAATTACAATTGATTTTTTGTTTGTTTTTGTAAGTTGTTTTGTTTTATGCATAATTGCATTGTAAGCAGCTATTTGGTCGTCAATTAGATTAAATATTTGTCGCTTATTTATCATGTCGCTCGTATGATCGAGAAGCTTTTTGGATGGTCTAATTGCACTACCTGCAAACCGCTCAAAAATTAACTTGCCTGCGCCTTTTTGAAGGTGCTTTTTAAGAGATCTTCCTAATTCAACAGCGTCTTCTTTAGCAAAAATGGGGAATGTTTTTATTACATCAGCAAACTTTTCTGAAAAAAGCACTGTTTCTCCTTGTTTAGAATAATTATGAGTGTATACGCAGGAATTTAATTCTGGTGAGTTTTTTTCTTCGAAATCCTCAAGAAAATCTTTTAAATCAAAGTGGTATCCTTGTACCTGTAAAGCTGGATGTGCTTGCTCTTTCCAAAATTTACCATAATCAACGATTACGTTACCTTCTGTTTCACAGTCCTCAACGTTTTCATTTGACCATTGTTTTAATTCCATCATAACTACACTTTCTTTACCAGTTGCATCACGTCCAAAAACGAGTACATCAATTCTTCGTGATGAATAAGGAAGCTCATACTCTACGACTATATGGTTATCTTTGAGCCCCGCATATTGAAAACTGTTATTTAAAATTGCTAATGAATAATTCCATGCACGATACTCAGAATCACCAGGGTTTCTTTTATAATATGCTAAATACTTTTCCGCTGTGCGGTCTGCAATACAATTTTGCATCACGTCTTCATTAAAGCTTTCAATTGTCCCTTCGTAAAGAATCATAGTTAGAGTTTGTTGTATTTAGTATGTTTCCCCTTAGATTTTTTTACTGGATATTTCTCTCGATTCTTCTTAATCTTTTTCTCAAGCATTTTCTTTATGTCTATCCCCAAATCATGACTCATAAGTAAAACCCAATATAAAACATCAGCTAATTCTTCTCCAATTGCTTCTTTGTTATTTTTTAAATACTCTTCAATTTCTTCTTGGTTTTTCCATTGAAAGTGTTCGAGTACTTCTGTTGCCTCCAAGACTAATGATAGCGCAACATCTTTGGGGTTATGGAATTGTTTCCAGTTTCTTTCATCACGGAACTTTTTTATTTTTTCGGTAAGCTGCTTTATGTCAGACATATTTATAGCATTAAACCTTGTTCTCTCAAGCTTGAAAAATTATCTTTAGTAACAATAACATGATCAAGAAGTTCAATACCAAGGATTTTTGCTGCTTCTTCAAGACGCCTAGTAAGCGCTACGTCTTCCGGAGAAGCTTCTGGATTTTCTGATGGGTGATTATGAGCAATGATAATCTGGGCGGCAGAGGATTGCATTGCCTCTTTAAAAACTTCTCGAGGATGGACAATGCTTGCATTAAGCGTGCCTACCGAAATATCACTAATTTTTATCAGACTATTTCGTGTATCTAGAGATAGCATGATAAAATGTTCTTTCTCTTCTCCGCCAATGGATTTTTGTAAATACTCAGCTACTTTTTTTGATGAATTTAGTGTAATTTTTTCTGGTATTTGTTCCTTAGAGTATCTTTTAGACACTGCTTGAAAAAGTTTTATACCAAAAGCGTTAGACGAACCTATCCCCTTAATTTTTTGCAAATTATCAAGTGAAGCATCGAGTACACCACGGAGCCCATTGAACATCTTTATCGAATCTTTTGCCATTTGTTTGCAATCTTTCATGGGAGTTCCTAAGGTCAAAAGTAATTCCACTATTTCATAATCAAGAAAACCATCTAACCCTGATTGTAAAAATCTGTCTCTTAAACGTTTTCTGTGCCCGACACCCTTGTGCTTTTGTTTTATTTTTGTTAAATCCTTATTTCTCATCTTCTGAATTCATTTTAACTCTGAATGTAAGAAAAAGCTATATTAGAGCAATTATGTATTAAGTATTATGTTATAGAGAGAACTGCAGGAGGCATGAGAGATGGTTAAAAATCAAACAATATGTCAACTGGGTCAAAATGGATCATCTTAAGTTCAATTATACGGGTTATATTTGTATATATGTAAAGTATGTGGTATGATATTCATGGTCGCGAGGTAATCGCGCCCATCGAAAGAAGGCCTTCTGCTGAAGGTCTTTTTTCGTAATTAGGGAAATACTTTTAATCCCCAGCCTT
>CAZWTE010000031.1:0-13223 GCA_964637465.1 uncultured Gammaproteobacteria bacterium
CTATCCCGGTTAACGGCCTGGCAGTATTTGGCAATATTGGGATAGGTATAACTACCGCAAGCTCCAGCCTGTCCATATCAGGCAATGCCCATATAGGCAGTATCAGGCAGGGCATCTCAGCCCCCGCTGATGGATTATTTGTAGATGGCAATGTAGGCATTGGGGCTACAACTTCTTCCAATAAACTGGATGTCTGGGGAAATGCCAGGATTGCCGGGACAGGGGTTTTTGATTCCACTTTAACTGCCTTAAATGGTTTAATCGGTTTCTCAGGAGTCACAGCTCCAACCAATGGCCTGGCTATCTCAGGCAATTTAGGAGTAGGTACTACCTCCCCTGCGGGAGCCCTGCATGTAGTGGGACAGTGTGTAGCTAAGGGGACAAGAATCCGGCGGAGACGAAAAGGTAAAGGCAGCAGGCTACAGGGTACAGGACCTGATCCAGAAGATCCGCCATCAAACCCGTCATTGCGAGGAGTCCTCGACGATGACGAATACTTCTATGAGGATATTCCGGTGGAAGATATTATCCCCGGTGATGAAGTTTTGTCCTTAAATGACCAGACAGGAAAATGGGAATGGCATAAAGTAGAAAAAACCATGGATATGAGAATCCAAACTGTTTATAGGTTAAAAACTCAGTCAGGAAAGTGGATAGAGACAACTTCTGAGCATCCATATCTGGTCAAGGTAGAAAATTCCCACCAAAAAACCGCCTCAACAGCGGTCTTGGTAAGTCAAACAGGTTTGCTTAATGACTGGCTTGATAACCTTGATGGTAGTGTACAACAAAACTTGGATTTTGTCAAGCCAGAAAATATTATGGGTGTGGACCTGCCGGGAGTTGAACCCGGTAGACTTGGGTTATCAAGCCAGTCTAGCAAGCCTGCCAAGCCCACACCAAACTTATTATCTCAAAATTCCAACCCCTTTTCAATCAGATGGACTAAGGTATTAGCAATTAAACCAGGCATGGAGATAGCCACCTCAGAGGGCTGGGAAAAAGTAATTAGCATAACCAAAACAGGCAGAAAACAGATGTATGACCTGCAGATTGAAGGAACACATAACTTTGTAGGCAATGACATTGTAGCCCACAATACATATATTAACGGCAATTTAGGGATTGGGACATATTCAGGCCTGACTGTACCATCAAATGGCCTGGCAGTTTCAGGTAATGTGGGAATAGGCACAACTACTGCAAACTCCCTGCTTTCTGTAGCAGGAGGAGCCCATATTGGAGGCCAGTACCAGGGTATTTCAGCTCCTGCCAATGGTCTCTTTGTTGATGGGAATGTGGGAATTGGGGCTACCACATCAAATAATAAACTGGATGTATGGGGAAATGCCAGGATAGCAGGCACAGGGGTCTTTGGTTCTACTTTGACTGCCTTAAATGGGTTGATTGGCTATTCCGGGGTGACAGCCCCCACTAACGGCTTGGCTGTGGCAGGCAATGTGGGGATTGGCTTTACCTCCCCGGCTGCTACTTTGGATGTAATCGGGACTACCATGTTAAGAGGAACATTAGGAGTTACCGGCTTGACTGTGACCAATACCGGTTTTGTGGGAATTGGCACCACTGCCCCGATTGCCCAGCTGGAGTTATCTTCTGCCTCTACCTCCACTGCTTTCCAGGGGTTTAAATTAAACTGGTCCCCCACCGCCGCCACTACTGCCATAGGAGATTTAGTCAACATCGGCATTGGTTCTTCCGGCAATGCCGCCAACCTATTAAACATCACTGATTCCGGCTCCTCTATCTTTTCTATATCACAAACCGCTGTTACTACCTCACTCCCGGTCAGCTTTAATGCCCCGGGGGATGTGGCAGTAGCCTATGACTTAAACATGACCAACCCCACAGCTTCCTATATTAAATCCCAGGCCCCCATGTACTTACAGGCTGGTGAAGTCTTCAATTCCTCTGACCTGACTTTGCAAACCTTTAATTCAGGTAATATCAATCTTGATCCGGGTCCGGGTGGAATGGTCAGAGTTGGTATCGGTTCAACCGCTCCGTTTGAACTTAACGGCCAAATGATTATTGGTAAAAATTATGTGGGTATCGGTATTACTGCTCCCCAAAATGGCATGATCATCCAGGGCAATGTAGGTATTGGCACTTCCCAACCAAGTGCTCCTTTGGAAGTAAGATCCACCGGCACCGGCACCATTGCCAAATTTACCTCTAACAACACCACCGGCTGTACTCTGGCTGACGGCGGGACAATTTCCTGTTCTTCTGATATTAACTTTAAGAAAAATATTGATAATATTAATTACGGCCTGGACGCAATAGTCAACCTGCACCCGGTAATGTATAACTGGAAAACAGAAACAAACGGCACATCAAAGAGCCTTGGGTTTATTGCCCAGGAGCTGGAAAGCGTCATTCCCAAACTGGTTAGTACTGATGATAATGGCTATAAACAACTAAATACCATCGGGTTAATACCTGTTTTGACTAAGGCAATCCAGCAGCAACAGGAAGAAATTACTTCCCTAGACTCCAGACTCTTGACTCTAGACTCTAAATTATCCATTTCCCCAGATGGGACCCTGAATGTGCCTGCTATTAAGACTGATTCAATCATCCTTGATTCGTCCTTGACTTTAACTGCCGGCACACTCACTACCATGGAAGATACCTTAAATACCAAACTGGCCTCCCTGGAAGAAAGAATTATGAATTATGAATCAAGAATTAAGGATCTGGAAACCAAATTAGATGAAGCCACACTCAGTGCTAATATTGCCAGCGATTCAGCTTCCATTGCTTCTGACTCGGCTGAAATAGCAACATCTTCCGCCACAGAGGCTTCCTCTTCAGCCGAAATTGTTGACTCTCAACTAGAATTAACCCAGCCTGATATTTTATATGCTACTGCCTCAGCCCAACTGGCTAATTTAACAGTCCACTCCGATGCTACAGTGTCCGGCAAACTAACTGCCTATGACTTGAATGTCCAAAATGGCCTTAAATCCTTAGGCCAAACCACATTAGGTAACACCCTGGTGGCTGGTGATTTCACAGTAGACGGAACAATGTCTGTTACCGGCAATTCCATTAATGCCATCGGCCTGGCCACCACCCCGGAGGTGTGCGCTGACGCTGCGACTTCACTCACCTCCGGGGTGAGCGGATGCAGGGGCGGAACCCTTTACTTGCAAAATTCCCCGCTGGCGGAAAAGGTTGATATCTTCAATGGCCTGGTGACTATTGACAATAAAGGTAACTTAACAGCTCAAACTATAACAGCTACTAATATAGTCACCAATAAACTGACTATTTCCAGTACTCCCGTAGCTTCTGGCTCAGCTGCCTTAGCCGCTTCCATTGGCACAGCTGTCATCCCGGCCGGCCAAAAAGAAATCGCAGTCTTTACTTCGGCCGTAACCGGAAGTTCCAGGATCTTCCTGACCGCCGCTTCCCCAACCGAAGGGCAGGCTTTAACAGTAACCTACCAGCTGGAGCGCGCCGGGTTTGCGGTTGCTTTGGACCATGCTATTGGTACTGATATTAAATTCAACTGGTGGATAGTAGATTCAAGATAAAACCTATGGAACCTATAAGACCTATCAGTCCTAAAACACATGGTGGCTACCGGAACCTGAAATCTTTTCAGGCAGCCACCTTAATCTATGACCTGACGGTGGAGTTTTGCGACCTCTATATGACCTATCCGACTAATAAGTCCTATAGGACCTATGACCAAATGGTGCAGGCAGCGAGAAGCGGAAGGCAAAATATCGCTGAAGGTTCCCAAGCCTCCGGAACTTCTAAAAAGACCGAAATTAAACTGGTGGGAGTTGCCCGGGCTTCCTTAGAAGAACTTTTAACGGACTATGAGGACTTTTTAAGGCAGCGGGGGTTAAAGCTTTGGGACAAGGACAATCCTAACGCGAAAGCGATTCGGGCGCTCTGCTATAAGACCGATACGACCTATCAGACCTATAAGACCTACCTTAAAACTCCGGCAGAGGCGGCAAATGCCGCCATCTGCCTAATCCACCAGGCCAATTACCTTTTAGACAAACAACTCGAATCCCTTAAAAAAGCCTTTGTGGAGGAAGGCGGTTTTACGGAAAACCTTTTTCGCGAGCGCTTAGAAAGGAAAAGGGAGCAATGATAAGACCGATAAGACTTATCCGACCTATCAGACCGATCTTCTTTCTTTTCAGCGCTTTTCTGGTGGCCCTGGCCGGGATTTTAATTTATTCCTTCTTTTTCTCCAAAGAGGCCGCTGCCTGGTTTAATGAGAGCTGGCTGTATCGGACTCACTTAACCATTACCCACAATGCCGCAGTTAGTAATAATAAAGTCAAGTTTGATATAGATACTGCAACTTTAATCAGTATAGGTAAAATGCAATCTGATTGCGGGGATAGCAGGTTTACTGATATCAATGGCAAGTTACTAAAATACTATTTGGATTCTTCAGGAGGAGCCTGCAACACCAACTCCACTGATTATTATATCTTAATTCCTACTATTAATAACGGGACTACTGTTATCTATCACTATTACGGCAATCCCTCCGCCCCCAACGGCACCGAAGCCTCCCAATTTTCCGAACCCACCTTAACCCCTTCCGGCAGTTATGCCGCAGGGAGCGAAGCCCAGGGCCCGGGACCGGTGGGATATTGGTCCTTCAATGACGGCCAGGGCACCACTGCCCAGGATTCCAGTTCCACAAATAATGATGGAACCATTAGCGGGGCCACCTGGCAGACAGAAGACAGGTGTGTGGCTGGAAAATGTCTCCATTTTGATGGATCTGATGACAATGTTTCATTAGCTGATAATACTTCCCTGAGTATTACCGAATCTTTAACTGTCGGTGGCTGGGTCAGAAGAAACAGGACTGGCCAGGCTGAAGTAATTATTTCCAAGTGGGATGGCGGTGCCCAAACCCAAAAAAGTTATGAATTACAATTTAACGGGAATGACAGGTTGCAGCTTTTTGTCACCTCTGATGGATCTGCCAATAGCTCAACGGTAGATGCCGGTACTCAGATTACAGACCAGAATTGGCATTATGTGGCAGGGGTTTATGACGGAGTGAATCTAAAAGTCTATTTAGACGGTATTTTACAATCTGCAGCTACAGCCAGTTATTCCAGCGGCATTTATAACAGCACTGCCAACTTCAAAGTCGGGGCAGACGATGATGGAAGCAACCTAAAAGGTTTCATAGATGATGTTAAGATTTATCCCTATGCCCGGACTGCTGCACAAGTTAAAACCGATTACCTGGCAGGGAAAGCTAATGCTTCTGCTCGCTCAGGCACTTCTGCAGTTTTAGGCGCCAATTCCGAAGCCTGGCTATCAGACGGCCTGGTTGGTTACTGGAAAATGGATGAAACTTCGGGCACCAGGGCTGATTCCTCCGGGAATGGAAACACTTTAACTGATAATAATACAGTTACTTCTAATCCAGGTAAATTTGGAAATGCCGGGCAATTTACTAATGCTAATAGTGAAAGCCTAAGTCTGGCTGATAATACTACGTTAAGCACTGGCGATATTGATTTCACTGTTTCTGCCTGGGTTTATGCTGATTCTTTAGACAGCAGGGTGATAGTGGCCAAACAATCTGCTGATGCTGCTGGTGAATACCAATTGGCCTATGTTACTGCTGGAGGGTTAAATAAATTCCGTTTCTTGCTACCTGCTACTTCCGAATCTGTAGCTGCCACTGTCCCTTCACCTGCTAATACAGGAACTTGGTATTTTGTTGTAGCCTGGCATGATTCAACAGCTAATACCATAAATATCCAAGTGGATAATGGGACAATCTACACTACTTCCTCTGTGACTGCCCCATCTGACACCAATGCTACTTTCAGGATTGGAGCAGGCGCATCATCCGGAGATGCCGCTGCTTATTTCTGGGATGGCAGGATTGATGAAGTCAGGGTTTATAAAAGGCTCCTCTCGTCCAAAGAGAGAACTGATTTATACAACTGGGCACCGGGACCGGTGGGATATTGGGATTTTGAGGAGGGCGGCAATGTTGGGGTAGGTTCTACTGCTTTTGACAGGTCAGGAAATAGCAACCCGGGTATCTGGTCTGGTACAGGAGCCAAACATACTGATACAGGCAAGTTTGGTAAGGCTGGAAAATTCAACGGCAGTGATGATTATGTTGATTTAACTAATAATAGTCCCTTTGATTTTACTTCTACTAACAGCTGGACTTTAAGTGCCTGGATTAAAACCTCAACCACTTCTGATAATGCCGTGATCTCCCGAATGGATGCTAATCAGGATTATAAAGGCTATGAAATAATGGTGGTAGGAAGTAACGGTCATATTGCTGCCGGCATAGTCAGCGCCTGGTCAACTAATAATACCCATTGGATAGAAAGCACTAATACTGTCAATGACGGCAAATGGCATTATGTGGTTGTGACTTATGATGGCTCGGAAACCGTTGGTGGGCTAAAAATTTATCGGGATGGGCAGTTAGAAACTCCTATTATTATTAAAAGTAGTTTTGTGGCAAGCAGCAGCATTGACCCTGATAAAAGTGTTAAGGCAGGAGCCAGAACCAATAATACCGGGATTGCCAATCTTTTTAATGGCACAATCGATGATGTCAAAGTCTATAACTATGCCAGGACACAAAAGCAGATCGTCCAGGATATGAATGCCGGGCATCCAAATGTGGGTTCCCCTGTAGGATCAGCTGTAGGACACTGGAAGTTTGATGAAGGGCAAGGGATAGTGGCTAATAATAGTGGCTCAGCTGGTTCTGCCCTAAATGGCACCTTAACCTCCATGGCTTCCCCTGCTACTGCAACCTCAGGCTGGACCCAAAGTGGCAAATTTGGCAAGGCCCTAATATTTGACGGAACCAATGATTATGTGAATACTGTTAATACAACAAGCTTACAAATTACTGACAGAATTACTATTTCAGCCTGGGCATACATAGATCCGGCTGGAACAATGGATGGATCCCTTGGTTACATCGTGGCAAAAACCATCGGTGATACTTCAACTGGTGGATATAGTTTATGGTTTGATGACAGAGCTGGCCAAGGTACTAATGCCATAAAGGCTTATGGCATCAATTCCGACCAATCATATTATGACTTAGTGGCCAATAATGCGATCCCTGCTGCCGGCTGGTATCACCTGGTAGTAACCTATGATAAGGATGCCGGCGGAACTAATGAGGCAAAACTATATGTTAACGGCATATTGGCCACCACCTACGATTACAGCAAGACAATAAAATCCGATACATACAACCTGACAATAGGCAGCGATAGTAATGGGGCGCAAAGATTCACAGGCACCATTGATGAAGTCAAAATCTATAACTATGCCTTAACTGCTGATGAGGTCAAGCTGGATTATAACAAGGGTTCTTCTTTGCAACTGGGGGCTGCAGGGAATAATTCCTCCTATGCCCAAGGAGCAGCCAACCAGGAATACTGCATTCCCGGAGACACCTCCACTTGCTCCGCCCCTGTAGGCAGATGGGACTTTGAAGAAGGGTCAGGAACTGCTGTTAATGATACCTCAGGAAATGCCAATACCGGCACCTGGAACGGCACCGGCTCCCGCTGGACTAGTGGTAAGGTAGGTAAGGGTGGGAAATTTAATGGCAGCAGTGATTACGTCAGCACCCAAAGCAAAACTTATGGACCTGCTTTGACTATAGAGGCCTGGATTAAACCAAATGCTATTGGGGCTTACCAAAGCATTTTTAATGTTTGTGATGATCCTGATAGTAATTGCAATGGTGGAAATTATAAACTCATAGAACTGCGTATTGATAATAATGAAGCTGTGACCGCCATGTTTGCCCATGACAGCCAGCTTGTCAGAAGGGTATCTGCTACCACTTCCTCTTCGGGACTGTTTAAAGCAGGCACCTGGTACCACATTGCCGCCACATTTGACACCAGCACTAATGCTGAAAAGATATATATCAACGGGGTCAGCCAAACCCTGACTACAGATAACGTCGGTTCAGGGGCAGGGTCTTTTAGCGCTGCGCCTTTTATTGGAACTTTAAATAATGTTTATGGTGGAGCCGCAGGCGCCCAATACTTTAATGGTTTAATTGATCAATTAAGAGTATTTGATTATGTCAGAACCCCTGCCCAAATTGCCTATGATTATAACCGGGGCGGGCCGGTTGGCTGGTGGAAGTTTGATGAGTGCCAGGGGGCTACGGCTTATGATTCCTCCCCTTCGACAGGCTCAGGGCAAGCGGGAAATAATGGGACTATTACTATTGGAGCTTCAGGTGAAGATACCTTAGGCACCTGTACCACCTCTTCAACTGCCTGGGGCTCCGGTATCGCCGGCAAAAGAAACGCTTCCCTTTCCCTTGACGGCACAGATGATAAAGTCACTATTGGTGGTGCTATAGCTGGGATCCAAAGTGTGGCTTTTTGGGTTAAGCCTGCTACAAATACCGATTCATATGTTGACTTAGACGGCGGCACCCATTACATCACCTCTTCCTCTGGCACAGTTTCTGCGACCGGTTTTTCTTCGCCTACGATTTATGTCAACGGAGTGTCAAACGGAACTATTACCGGCAACGCCTGGAATCATGTGCTTGTTACTCCAGGCACGGGTTTTAACACTACCAGCTCATTTACTTTAGGCTATAAAAGTGCAGTCACTGCTGATTATCTCAACGGCCAGATTGATGATGTGAGGGTTTATAACTATGCTTTAACAGCTACCCAGGTTAAAGATGTCTACAACAACGGGGCCTTGTCTGGAGCCAGACGCGCAGGAGAGATACCATCATTTTTGCCGACGGATGTTGCCGGCCTGAAACTCTGGGTCAAGGCTGACTCGCTAGCCCTGAATGATGGGGACCCGGTGGGGACGTGGGCTGACCAGTCGGGCAATGGGAACGACCTGGTGCAGGCTACGGCGGCCAAAAAGCCAACCTATAAGGCCAACATCCTAAATGGGTTGCCGGTGGTATAGGGTGATGGTTCTGAAGATGGGATACAAGCGATCTTCACGCTGAACCAGCCATCCACAGTGTACATCGTGACACGCTATCTCGGATCAGTCTTGAATGATGCAATAATTGATGGCGGGACTAACACATCAGCAATACTATACCGGACTGATACGACATTGGCACGACTGTATGGGGGATCGGCAAACCTTGACCTGAACGTTGGCGACAACCGCGACTGGAAAATTTATAGGTTTTTAGCCAATGGTGGTAGTTCAGAGCTTGCAGCTAACGGCGGGGCTCCCAGTGTGGGTAACATGGGCAGTACTAACCTGGGGGGAATAACCTTATTTACCCGCGGAACTATGGCGAGTTATTTTAGCAACAGCCAGATAGCCGAAGTGCTGGCCTACAGTGGCGACGTGTCGGATGTAAACCAGGCGAAACTGTGGAACTACTTAAATGGGAGATGGGCGGTGTATTGACGGGCAACTATTCTCTATATAATGGTGCCATTAATTTTGGCCCATCAACAGGATCCCCCTAAGCTCCTCCCCTCTTTGTCATTGCGAGCGACTGAAAGGAGCGTGGCAATCTCATTCCTTAATTTACTCCGTAAATTCGTTGGTGTTAAGATTAGATTATGACAAAAGTCATTTATTACACTACAGCTAATGGAGAAAATCCTGCAAGAAAATTCATTGAATCCCTCCAAGAAAAACAACAAAGAAAAGTAGTTCGGATCTTAACTAATATAAAAGTATACGGCCTTGTTACAGCCATACCACATATTAAAAAACTAACCGGCACCCCACTGTGGGAAATCAGGATATTGGGAGAAGATAGCATTAGAATTTTCTATGCTACAATACTTACCGATTCTATTTTATTACTGCATGGTTTCACTAAAAAATCTCAGAAAACACCTTCCAGGGAAATTAAAACTGCGACAGAAAGGCTAAATGATTGGATTGACAATTGACATCATATATGATATATTACGAATATGAAAAAGGGGATAAATCACTTACCAACCGATAGACCAATCTTTACTTTAGACGACCATCTAAAGATACTTCTTAAAAACCCTAGATTCAAAAAGGAGTGGGAAGATTCCGAAGCCGAGGCGCAACTTGCCTGTAAACTTATCGAAGCAAGGTTAAGAAAGCATATGTCCCAAAGGGATTTAGCCAAGAAAGTTGGTACTTCCCAGGCTGCAATTTCCCGGATCGAAAGCATGAATGGCAACCCCTCTCTCTCTTTCCTGAAAAGGATTTCTGCTGCATTAGGGACAAAGCTCCAAATCTCTATTTAATTATGCCCTCACCTCTACCCAGGTCAAGGAATGTGATGAATAATGGTGCCATTAATTTTGGGCCAAGCACAGGCAGCCCATGAAAATAAGTATATAGTATGTGGTATATGGTATATAGGGTTAGGAATTTTTAATAGACTTAATCAAACCTGTCAGCAATCTACCTACCTCTACTGTTTGTTGAGCAATTTTATCAAACTCCTCTTTAGAGATATAACCTACATCTCTAGCTACTAATAATTGATTTTGAAGTTCGGTTAAAGAGCCTTTAGCCATAAAGTAAAACTGTAGTTTTTCTTTTTTCCCTTGTCTTGAAAAGCCTTCAGCTATATTAGAGCTAATTGAGATAGCACATCTTCTCATTTGGTCAGTTAATGAAAAGTTTTCTTTAGAAGGAAAGTTATCAGTAATTTTATATATGGTAACTACTAATTTATGAGCTAACTGCCAAGCTACTAAATCAGTAAAAGATTTTATTTTTTCCTTCATTCCTTCTCCCAATATACTATATACTATTTCCCCCTTCCCTATATACTACATACTATATACCATATACTATTTCCTACCTTGCAAAACCTATGCATTATATTATATTAATAAGGTAGGAGACCTATGCAAAAGCAGGCTAATTTTTTAACCATCACCCAAGCAGCTGAATATTTAAAAGTCTCTCCTGATACTTTAAGGCGCTGGGAAGATAAAGGCCTAATCACCCCGCAAAGGACCAGAGGAGGCAGCAGAAGATATACCCTTTTAGATTTAAAGATTGCCAAACTAAACAAAAGGGTAGGCCGGGTCAATTACATCCGCTCCCGACAGGACCTAAAAATTGCCTTAATTACCTCATTTTTGTGGGTAATTGCTTTGCTGACTTTTTATTTCCTGCCCTTATTATTTTCCCGACCCACCAACCCCAACCAGCAAATTTTACCTGACCAGGTCCAAAACCAAAAACCTACCTTAATAAAAAGAAATTGATTACTTAGTTTACCTTTTGATATATTTGATCCTAGTTGCCAGGACCCAAAATTTCTGACTAAGATAGATAAGATAGAAGCGCTGTCATGGAAGAACTCAATAATTTTGCCAAAACCATCAATACTTATTTAGGTTTAATTTTTAAAATTGGCCTCATTTTAGTCATCCTCTCTACCTTTTTTCTCTTTTCCAATTTAACCACTGAATTTTTTGACACCCCCAAGTTTTTGGTATTGTTAACTTTTACCGGATTATTACTGGTCCTGTTAGCCTTACGGTTTACTGTATCCGGCAAGGTAGTTTTTATCCGGACCCCTTTGGATATCCCCTTACTGCTGATTTTGGCGGTAGCCGTTGTTTCTACTGTGTTATCACCTGCCCCTTATGTATCTTTGCTGGGCAACCAGCTTCGGATTAACGGCAGCTTGGCAGCTATTGCCGCTTTAGTGCTTTTCTATTTTATCTTAGTCAATAACTTAAAAAACTTAAAAGAAGTCAAATGGCTGTTGACTCTTGCCATCTTTGCTTGCCAAGTTTTGGCTGTAATTACTCTGCTCTCTTACGGCGGGGTCAAACTGCTGCCTGAGCCCTGGGTCAATGCCTTAAATTTCACCCCGACCGGTTCAAGCTTTTCTACTACCGCCATTTTGGCCCTGTTTATTCCTTTTATAGTGACGGGCATTTTATCTTCTGCCAAACCATTATTCATAATTCTTAATTCTTTATTCTTGCTTCTTTCCGGCTTAACCATCGCCTTAACCGGCTCCTGGGCGGCCTGGGTGGCAGCCGTGGCCGGACTTATTTTGACACTCGTAGTAAGTAACCTAAGTAACCTTAAAAACATAAGACTAATTGGTCCGATGAGACTCATGGGTCTTATAATTCCTTTGGTAATCGCCGCCCTAATTACCGCCCTCTCTTTTATCCCGCCTTTTGGGGGCACCCAAAACCCGCTTTACACCCAGTCCCGGAATTTTCCCCGGGAAATCCGGTTAGGTTTTGCGGACTCCTGGAAAGTATCAATTTCAGCCTTCAGGGACTTACCTTTTTGGGGCACCGGGCCTTCCACATATCTTTTTGACTTTACCAATTACAGACCGGCTGAATTTAACGCTTCCAAATTCTGGAACTTAAGGTTTGACTCTTCATTTAATGAATACCTGCAAACTTTAGCCACCTTGGGCGGGGTCGGGTTGGTAGCCCTGCTGTCCCTGACTGCCCTGTTCATCTCAGCTGCCTATAAAGCCATCTCAGAACGCAAACACCTTCGGGGCGAACTCGAACCGTCTGGCGCACACCCCGGAGGTGAAGCAAAAGCTGCCTTGGCCATATCCGGCATCAGTTTCTTTATCATATTAGCCCTGCACCCTGCTTCCCTGCCTCTTTGGATAACCGGCCTTTTGGTCCTGGCCGCTTTTATGGCCTTGTCTTTATCAGAAGATTTGCAAAAATCCTGGTCAGGCAGCAACATCAAAAATATGTTTTTACAGATTGCCACCAATATCACCAACCAAAGCCCTTCTAAAGAAACCGTCAGGATTGATGCTCTGCCAGGCATACTTTTAGTCGTTTCTCTGGCAACAGTCTTGTTTGCGGGCTTTTTCGGCGGCAAGTTAACCCTGGCAGATTATCACCACCGGTTGGCCTTAAATGCCGTGAACCAAAACAACGGTATCTTAGCCTACAACGAACTGGTGGCCGCTGAAAAATTAAATCCCTATAGTGATGTTTACCGGACTGATTTGGCCCAGACAAATTTTGCCCTGGCCAATGCCATCGCCATTGCCAAAGCTCCAACTGAGGCTTCTCCGGCCGGTTCTTTGACAGACCAGGATAAACAAAATATCCAGGTGCTGCTGTCTCAATCCATTGCTGAAGGCCGGACAGCCGTGGCTTTAAGCCCCAAATCAGCCATAAATTGGGACATCCTGGCAGTTTTATACAGACAAATTGCCGGGGTAGCCCACAATGCCCTGCTGT
>CAZWTE010000032.1:0-13084 GCA_964637465.1 uncultured Gammaproteobacteria bacterium
GGCTGGGGAATAGTGACTTTCCAAAACCAGCTTAACCAGGGGCTGAATAATTTGCAAAAAGGGGACCTTGAGAACAGTCTAATCAATATTAAGCAGGCAAGCGCGGGCATGGCAGATGTTAAATCAACTTTTGCTACCCTGGAACCGGTTAGAAAAGCCGGTTTATTTAAGCATCAATTTGAAGCTGCTGACAGGCTGGTCAGTTTGTCTGAGCTGCTTGCCTCTGCCACAGGCAATACTGCCTTAGGCATAAGTGAGCTTTTGCAAAGCATCAGGGCCATGACAGGCGAGAAAACTGAATCACCTGCCGCTTATTTTACTTCCGCCCAAGTTAAATTATCTTCAGCCGACATTGATTTGGCTCAGGCTTCAGCCTTATTAAAGGCCCCAAACTTTAGCGAAGGCCTGCCGGATATTTTAAAGCAGAAAATTAATGAATTGCCTCAGAAGCTGGATGTTTACAGTGGTTTGGTTAGCCGGGCCCGGGCTATTAGCGTATTATTACCCAAACTTTCTGCAGTAGAAGGCAGCAAGGAATATTTAATTACCCTGCAAAATAATATGGAGCTTCGCCCGGCCGGGGGATTTATCGGTTCTTTTGCTAAGGTTTCTTTTGAAAGTGGGAAGCTAAAAAAGCTAGAAGTGAATGATACCTATGCAATAGACGGCCAGTTAGGTATCCATGTTGAGCCGCCGAAGGAAATCAAAGAGGATTTAGGCCAGAAAGATTGGTTTTTACGGGATTCAAATTGGGAGCCGGATTTTCCCACCAGCGCCCGGCAAGCTGAGTGGTTTTATGCCAAGGAAACAGGCAATAGGGTAGCCGGAGTGATTGCTTTGGATATCTCGGCTATGCAATATATATTAGCCAGCGCCGGGCCTTTGGATTTGCCGGACTATGGTGAGGAAATTACCTCAGAAAACCTCTTTGAGAATGCGGTGACTTATGCGGAAACCGGTTTTTTCCCTGGATCCCAGGCTAAGAAAAGTTTTTTAACAGCCTTGACCAATGCTTTATTTAATAAACTCTTTTTCGTGCCTCAAAATAACTGGCCGGGGGTAATTTCCGCGCTTGGCAAGGGCCTGGAAGAAAAGCACATCAGTATTTATCTGGATGACCCCAAGCTTTTTTCCTATGTGGATACCCAAGGATGGGCCCATGTCTTGCCCAGGCAATCAAAGGAAAACCAGGGCCAGGATTTTCTAAGTTTAGTTGAGGCAAACCTTGGGGCAAATAAGGTAAATTATTATCTGGATAGGAACTACAATTTAGAAACAGTGATTGGTAAGGATGGGGAAGTCAAACACCGGATGAGGGTTGGTTATACTAATAAGAGCCCTTCTGAAGCTTTTCCGGGAGGGAAATATAAAAACAGGCTGAGGGTTTACTTGCCATTTGGTTCTAAATTAACCAGGGTTCTGTGGGGGGAAAGCGACATTACCAAAAATGCCACCAGTTTTGTGGATTACGGCAGAACCGGTTATTCCCTGCTTTTGGAACTTGCCCCAAAAGAACAAAAGAATTTGGTGTTGGATTACCAGGTGCCGGTTAAATTGGAATTTAATTCAGGAAAAGCCGCCTACAGGCTGGATATTATTAAACAGGCAGGAACTTTAAAGGATCCGCTGGAATGGACCATGACTTATCCAATCAGCTACCAATTAGTTTCAGACCAGGCTAAAGCAATCAGTCCTCAGCAGTTTTCTATCTCTACCGATCTATCCCGCGACCGTAGTTTTGAGGTCGAGTTTAAGAAGTGACATAATTGTAATTTTCCAGTATAGTATTGGATATGGATTTTGCGCAAATTCTGGGTTTGCTGGCGGGAGGGATAGTCGTCACTGCTTCTTTGCCGCAGATTCTCCAAATTATTAGAACTAAACAGACTAAAGATCTTTCTTTGCCGATGTATATCATTTTAAATTTAGGTATTTTTACCTGGCTTGTTTATGGTTTTTTAACTCAGCAAATATCAATTATTATTTCTAATCTTATCTTTCAAGCTTTAAACTTATTTATCCTTTTTCTCAAGATTAAACATGGTTAGCAGGGCTATTGCTCCGTAAGCCCAAATATGGTAAATTACCTTCACTAAAATATGGATAGATTAAGTTTGTCAGCCGAAGAAAGAATAATCTTAGGTAAAAAAGTTAAAAAGCTGCGCCGGGACGGTAAGCTGCCGGGCCACGTGTTTGGCAAGGGATTGGACGCGGAACATGTCACCGTTGATGAAAAAGTCTTCCTCAAGACCTTTAAAGAGGCGGGGGAGACCGGTTTGATTGACCTTAAGATCGGCAGCGAAAAAGTCAGGCCGGTGATGGTGCGGGGCGTGCAATATGACCCAATCTCCGGTTCTCCGGTACACATAGATTTTTACCAGGTTAATTTGACCCAAAAAGTTAAGGTGCCGGTACCGCTGATTTTAATCGGGGAAGAGCCGGAATCTGTAAAACTGGGGGAGACTATTGTTTTGCAGACTTTAAATGAGGTCGAGGTTGAGGCGTTACCAACTGATTTGGTGGAAAATATTGAAGTTGATATTACATCTCTCCAAAATATTGATGATGCTATTACTGTGGGTCAACTGAATTTCGATAGAAGTAAACTCACCCTACATGCAGAAGAGGATGAAGTTGTGGTCAAGATAGCCCCGGCTATTACGGAAGAGATGAAGAAGCAAATGGAAGAAGAAGCTGCTGCAGCAGCAGCGGCTGAAACTGCCGGTGAAGTGGCGGCAGCAGGCACTGTTGAAGGGGAGGCTCCTGCTGAAGGCGAAGCTCCCGTCTCCGCAGAGGCTCCGGCAGGCAAGCCAGCTGAGGGTGGAAAACCAGCTGAATAAACTCCAAAAGAATAATTTCTGCGTCAATTCTGCGTTTAATCTGCGGTAAATCGTGCCTAAGGAGTATTACCGGGCATGCAGCTGCTGTGCAACCTCGGCTAATCTTTCAGGATTTATATGACTCATAATTATATTTAATATTACATTTTGCTGAGAATGTCAAGTCGTGGGCCAGGTTGCGACCATAATGCTATCACCTATGTGAGGCAGCCGTTGCCATAACTCCTCGGTTATAAATGGCATAAAGGGGTGTAATAATTCTAAAGAAGTCCTAAAAACATACTCTAAAGCCGGCTGGGCTTCGGCCCGCCTGTTTTTGGCTGATTCAATGTATTTATCAGCAAACTCATGCCAGATAAATTCATATAAGGCATCTGCAGCATCATGAAATCGATAAGTGTTTAAAGCTTTAGTGATTGTCTCAATTATTTGATCCAATTTTTCCAAAATTTCTTTATCTTCATTATTGTCATTGCGAGGAGCCAGAGGCGACGAAGCAATCTTGGTAGGGTCTAAATGTTTTGCACCCTCCGGGGCAAAGTCAATAATAAACCGGCCGATGTTCCACAGCTTATTGGTAAAATTGCGCATGGCTTGCAATTTAGGATGGGATAAGGCCTGGTCATGGCCAAAGGCGTTGCCATACATTAAAGCTATCCTTAAAGCATCGGCCCCGTATTGGCCGGCAATCTCGATCGGGTCAACCACATTCCCTTTTGACTTGCTCATTTTCTTGCCTAAAGGATCTAAAACCTTACCATGTAATAGGATATCTTTGAAAGGGATTTCACCAGTAATATAAATGCCCACCATTACCATCCTGATCACCCAAAACGGCAAAATATCATACATAGTTTCCATGACTGACGTGGGGTAAAACTTATCAAAATCACCTTCTTTAGTGGTTTGCAAGGTAGCAAACGGCCATTGCGCCGAGGAAAACCAGGTATCAAATACATCTGAGTCCCGTTCTAATAAAGAATGGGTGCATTTGGAGCATTGTTGGGGTATTTCACCTTCAGTCACAGTCCACCCATTACAACTCACACACTTCCAGGCCGGAATCTGCATGCCCCAAACGATTTGCCGGGAAATATTCCAGTCTTTTAGTTTTTCCAGCCAGTGGAAATAGGTGGATTCCCAATTTTTAGGATAAATTTTAATTTCACCCTTTTTGACTACTTCAATTGCTTGTTTGGCCAACTCCGACACCTTGATAAACCATTGCTCCATAGGCAATGGCTCGATTTCCGTACCGCATTTATAACAAACACCTACCCGGTTTTGATAATTTTCGTCCACTTTTTCAATTAATCCCTTTTTTTGCATCTCCTCAGCAATGGCTTTGCGGGCTTCCTTAACCCGTAAACCTGCAAACCTGCCGGTTTTTTCATTCAACCGGCCGTCAAAACCAATTACCTGGCGGATTTCCAAATTATGCCTTTGGCCGATTTCAAAATCCACCGGGGCATGGGCTGGAGTCACTTTAATGACCCCGGTACCGAAGCTGGGGTCAACAGCTTTGTCAGCAATTACCTTGATTTTGGCCGGGCCTAACACTGTTTCAATGTCCAAAGTTTGGCCGATGTATTTTTGGTAGCGTTTATCATCCGGGTGGACTGCTACTGCAGTATCGCCAAATTTGGTTTCCAGCCGGACAGTGGCTAAGGTTAAAGGCCCGTATTTAATATAGTAAAGAGGGGTAGTCCTATCTTCATATAAAACTTCCAAGTCCGAAAAAGAAGTGCCGTCTTTGGTGCAGTAGTTAACTAATCTTAACCCTCGGTAAGCCAAACCATCATCAAATAGTTTTTTAAAAGTTTTATAAACAATTTTGATAATATCCGGGTCCAGGGTGAATTTTTCCCGGGACCAGTCCACGGAAAAGCCTAATTTACGAAGCTGGCCTTCCATGGTGCTTTTATTGGCCTGGACAAAGTCCCAAATCATTTGGTATAGGGTAGCCCTATCATAGTCAAAACGTGATTTACCCTCTTTAGCCAGGTATTTTTCGAAGACGTACTGGGTTTCAAAGCCGGCATGGTCTGAACCCGGCAACCAGAGGGTGGCATCGCCCAGCATCCGGTGGTACCTGATTAAAATATCCTCAACCGTATACATGGCATGGCCAAAATGAAGCGGGGCATTGGCATTAGGCGGAGGCATGATAATGGTAAAAGGTTTACCTTTAGGATTTACTTCAGGCTGAAAATAGCCGCCCTTTTCCCAAATTCCATACCATTTTTCTTCTATCTTGGTTTGGTCATATACTTTGTCCATGTATATGGAAGTATAGAGTTAAATAAGCCGGGGGTCAACCTTGTTTCAGTAAATTTTCCGCTTCGATAACAGCCGGTTCTTTATCGCGCGAAACTGTTTCAATTCTGATTTTTGAACGCAGAAAAGTATAGTAAGCAGGCATTCTTTTTCTTCCCCGGCCTTTTTGACAGCAAAAAGTTATTGTCCCTTTATCAGGGTTAATTATGTAAGTTGTTAATTCAGAGGTAGAAAAGATTGATAACCTGCCGGCATTTAAGATACGGTAACCGGTTATACCTTCGCTTCTTGAGGCTATAGAATTTATAATGATACAATTATCAGAGCCTTTTGTTTCTGCGGTTGCCATAAAATAAACAGCCCATGGGCTGTTTGGAAGGTAATTTTAAAGAGTAACTATCCTGATGTCAATACTCACTGCCGAAGCGGTAGATTTGGATTAGCCTGGACGCTTAAAGGATTTTTCACCGGTTTTTGGAAAAAGGCTGCGGCGGCAATCATGGCTGCGTTATCTGTGCAAAGCTCAGGGGGTGGAAAATGTAATTTCACTTTTAACTTTTCACTTTGCACTTTTAACTTGCGAATCAGTGACTGATTCGCAGCTACTCCTCCTGCAATAATAATTTGTTCGACTTTATATGTTTGGACCGCCTTAATCGTCTTTGCAACCAACACATCAACAATAGCAGCCTCAATAGAAGCTGCCAGATCAGCCAGAGTGTTGTCATCCTGAGCCCTTCTTTTGTCATCCTGAACCTCTTGTTTGTCATTGCGAGCCCCGCTCTGGCGGGGCGTGGCAATCTTCCGAGCTTGGCCAGTTGATTTAGGTGGAAGATTCCTCACTTCGTTCGGAATGACAGAGTGTGTTTCCTTTAGTAAATTTGCGACCGCAGTTTTTAGCCCGGAAAAAGAAAAATCAAAGTCCTTGGAATCAATCATGGGTCTGGGTAAGTCGAACTGCAAGGCATCCCCCTGCGTGGCTAACTTAGCGAGATTGGGGCCGCCAGGGTAAGGTAAGCCTAATAGCCGGGCGCATTTATCAAAACACTCACCAGCCGCATCATCCCTGGTGCCGCCTAAATATTCATATTGATTATGGTTTTTAAAAAGCAGTAAATCAGTGTGTCCTCCTGATACTAATAAGCCAATACAAGGGAATGTTGGTGTTGTTACACCCCCGGGGTGTGATATCCAATTGGCATAAAAGTGGCCGAGCAGGTGATTGATGGGGATAAGAGGTTTGCCCCACACCATAGCCAAAGTTTTAGCAGTTTCTACTCCTACCAGAAGTGAACCAATTAGGCCTGGTCCATAAGTAACAGCTATAGCATCAATTTTCTTAATCATGTCATTCTGTTTTTTTCTTCTGTCATCCTGAACGATTAGTGAAGGATCTCCCAACTTGTTTGGGTCCCATATTCGTGGGAGATTCCTCGCCTTGCTCGGAATGACATTTGGAAACGCCTCGTTTAATGTTGTTTCGATAACTGGAATAATTGATTTGATTTGTTCCCTGGCAGCCTGTTCCGGTATCACCCCGCCATATTTAGCCTGTAAATCAGCTGACGATGCCACTACATTGGATAAAATAGTTACCCTATCTCCTATCTTTTGTACTACCGCAGCGGCAGTTTCATCACAACTGGATTCAATACCTAATATAATCATGAGGATATTTTAACAGAATGCTCCTTTAGCCACCTGGAGATTTGTTCCACAGTGTAATCTTCATTATGTGCTTTTCTGGTAAATCTAACTGCCTCTTTTCTTCTTGCTTCTACTTGCCAGCCATTATATTTTAAAAATAAAATTGCGCTAAAAAGCGAGGTTCTTTTATTGCCGTCTAAAAAGGGATGGTTGTTAATGATTGAATGTAAAAGGGCGGCAGCTTTGTCAAAAATGGATTTGTAAGCATCCTGAAAAGCAACTGACATTTGTGGGCGGCCAACTGCCAGGCTGAGCAGGTATGTATCTTTGACTCCATGCAAACCGCCATATTTTAAAACCATCTTGCGATTGACGGCAATAGCTTCTGCTTCAGAAAGAAATTTGGTTAAACGTCTGCTAGATCTTGCCACACTTTAGTATATTTTTTATCAATTTCATCAATAAGCCGAATTACCTCGGGATCGATTTCAGCGGGTTTTTTCATACCCCTTGTAGTACTTAATATCAAATTATTTCCTGTTTTTCCCCATTCCACCTCCGACCCTGCCCTGATGGATAACTGGTGGGCATAAGCTTTGGGGACTGTGACAGCCAAAGAATTACCATTTTTAAACACTTTTCTCATGGTTCGATTTCGCTCACCATAAATTATACCACAAATGTACTGACAATGTACTGACATTAGTTGCGCCTCAAGTGCCTTGATCCGGTTTGTTCTACTTAATCCATCTTGCCTGGAAGCCCTCTATTTTTGGCCTTCTGCGGAAGCTTTCTAACTGCTTTATCAAAGTCAGAAATGTAATTTTTATCCTGTACTTTTTTATATTTCTCGTATTCTTTTAAGGCCAGTTCTTCCGCAACTTCGTGGCTTATTTTTCCGGCATTAGTCAAAATTTCATATTCGCTAAACTTTAAAAAAGAATTCAATTTTTCTGTCCAATCTCTCATAGTCATTGCCTTTTTTCTTGCCGCCTGCATTTCTGCATAATCCAGATACATATTACCAATACGGTTAAGATGAGTGAGTTCTTTTTTGTCCAAATAATTTTTAGCAATCGTTACATCACTTGGCATAATTTTACCCTGGGGAGATTTGCGCCATGAAGTAAGCCCCATTTTGTTTTTCTTGCAGTTTACCCTGTTGGTAATTATCTCTGCGGCAGTTTTGCCAGTAATGGCAAAATGGAGTTTGTTTTGGACTGTGGCAAAAAACTGTTTGGTTTCAAATGCTTTCGGTGAATAATCTATAGCTGTTGCATAAATGTCGGTAATTTTTTGATAAATCATTCGTTCGCTGGTACGGATGTCTTTGATTTCTTCGTAGAGCTCGTCAAAATATCTGGCACTGAAACGGGAACCGTATTTGAACCTATAGCTGTCCAACACGTAACCTTTGTGGATGTAGCTTTTTAGAATTGCTGTTGCCCATTGCCTAAATTGAGTGCCCCTTTCGGAATTCACTCTGTAACCTACAGCAATTATGACTTCCAGCGAATACATCGCGGTATTTCTTCTGATTTCTCTATTGCCTTCTTGTTGAACTTGTAAAAAATCCTTACAAGTTGACTTCCGATTAGCTTCACCTTCCGCGTAAATATTTTTGAGATGCTGAGTAATGTTTTGAGGTGTTGTATCGAAAAGTTCGGCCATTTTCTTTTGAGGGAGCCAGATATTTTCTTCAACATACAATACTTCAATATTCACCGATCCGTCCGGCGATTGGTAGAAAGCGATTTGATTATCAGGGACTTTTTTCATTTTAGCCATATATTAAACATATACCGAAAACTACCCGAAAGTCAATACGGTGATATGGTGTCCATGTGCGCTGATGATGTGTCGCAAGTTTGATCCCCTTTGTTCTACTTAATCCATCTTGCCTATGAGCCTATTTTAGAGGTACCTTGGAATGATGGTTTCCCGGGTGACCCAAAAGTATATTAAAGATGCCATTTTTATTTCCAATACCTCTTTAAGTGATTTCTTAAAGTGTCCCCGTTCATATTATTTAAAAAATGTTTACCGTAACCCCAAAACCGGTTACCGGATCCAGATTGCCTCTCCCTATATTAGCCTGGGAGCAACTGTGCATGATGCCATTAAGTGGTTTTTGGAAAATTTAGACAGACCCTCGTTGCTAGAGCTTAATGATCAATTCCGGAATTTCTGGTGGAAATATCACGGTAAAAGAGGTGGTTTTTCTTCAAAAGAAGACGAAGCTTTGTTTGGCCAACGGGGACTTAAGATGCTGGAAAATTTCTTGAACAATTATGCCAAACTTGAACAAATGGTTAAATCAGCAAAATTCCCTAAATATCCATTAATAGAGAATGTCATGCTGACAGGTAATTTGGATTATGTGGGAGAAATGCCGGCAGGCCTGCATGTAATTGATTTTAAAACTGGCGCCAAAGATGAGGATTCTCCTTTGCAGCTTTATATTTATGCAATTTTGGCAGAAAGCTATTATGGTAAAGATGTTAAAAAGATGAGTTTTTGGTATTTAGACCGGGATTTAGAGCCAAAAGAGGCAGTTTTGGATCCTTTGGAAAAAACCCTGGATTGGTTAAAAGAGCAAGCCAGGGAAGTCAAAACAGCTTTGGCAGAAGGGAATTGGGTTTGCCGGGGCAGAGTAGAATTATGTTTTGATTGCCGGGACTACCAGGCAATTTTAGACGGGAAGGGTGAATTTATGTTCTCTGATCATACCTATAAAAAGGACGTTTATTACTTAAACAAGTAAGTGTCCTTTTTGCGAGCTAATCGCTCTAAAAAAGGACGTTTATTACTTAAACAAGTAAGTGTCCTTTTTGCGAGCTAATCGCTCTAAAAAAAGATGTATACTATCTGGATGGAAAAAACGCCTGAAAAACCTCCCCTCTTTTTTATTTATTTAACCACTTTTATCAATATTGTCGGTTTTGGGATGGTTTTCCCCCTCCTGCCTTTCTATGCCCAGCACTTCAATGCTAATGAAACTACAATTGGGCTGCTGGCCGCCAGCTATGCCATAGCCCAATTTTTGTTGGCCCCGATCTGGGGCAGGTTATCCGACCGGTTCGGCAGGCGGCCTATTTTAATCGCCGGGACTTTTGGTTTGAGCTTAGCTTTTGCAATGTTTGGTTTTGCCAATAATTTAACCTTGCTCTTTATCTCCAGAATTTTACAAGGAGCTTTTTCAGCAGCAGCTTTAGCTGCCACCCAAGCATATGTAGCCGATGTTACAACCAAGGAAAGCAGGATTAAGGGGATGGGGTATTTAGGGGCATCTTTTGCCATGGGTTTTATTTTTGGCCCTGGTTTGGGTGGAATTTTATCCAATATCAATTTTTCTTTCCCGTTTTTTGTAGCCGCTGTCTTGGCTATTATTAATTTTTTCTCCATATTAATATTCCTGCCTGAATCTTTAACAAAAAAAGCGGAACAGCTGATCATTCATGAAGGGCTGCTTAATGTTAAACATATGTACATTGGTTTAAAAGGGGGTTTAGGGGCATTGTTTATTTTAGCTTTTTTGTGGTCATATGCTTTGACTAATAATGAGGTGGCAGTACCGCTTTTTGGCTCGGAAAACTTAAATTTGTCCGCTTCTGCCATAGGTTTGTTCTTTAGCGCCCAGGGTGTGCTGGCAGCCTTGGTGCAGGCTGTGTTAATTTATAAAATAACCCATTATTTAGGCGAGCACAAAACCGTTATATTGGGACTTATGGTTATGGCTATTGGTTTGTTTTTAGTGCCTTTTGCCAAAACATCCTGGGTTTTGTTGTTTTTTATGATTATCATGACCTTAGGCTCTTCCATGACCAGGCCGACTTTAGCCACCCTGGTATCCAAAGGGACCAAAGAAGGACAGGGGACGACCATGGGGATTTTTGCCTCATTTGAATCTTTAGGCCGGGTGCTTGGGCCGCTGTTAGGCGGGTATTTATTTTCCGCCTTCGGTTTTCACTCGCCGTTTACTGTTTCTGCGGTCCTAATACTGGTCACCCTGATTTTTGTGGTGCAGATTAAAAATTTCTTACGGGATTGATGTATGATATGACACCCTTATGTGTCCAGGGGTGGACTTAGGTTTGTACCCCAGGATTTATTTAAAGCATTCAAAGAGTTAATAAGAGTAGCGTTAGGAATCTTGCTAACGCAAAAACAAATCCCAGTGCCCCGCTGACAAGCAAAATTAATAAGATTAGGAAACCATAGGACTCCATTTTTTGATACTGTTTAGCTAGGTTATATGGAAGTTGAGACATTAATATCTTTGATCCGTCAAGCGGAGGAATTGGCAGTAGGTTAAATATGCCCAGAACTAAATTAATTAGCACCGTAAAACTGAGTAGATTTCCAACAGAAGCCGGCAATGTTTGAGGAAGGGCGGATAGTATTTGATAAATGATGACTGCGCTGATAGCCAGTCCAAAATTTGCGAGGATTCCTGCGGCCGAGACAAACAATTCTCCTTTTTTGATATTGGAAAAGTTTAGAGGATTGACCGGAACCGGTTTAGCCCAGCCAATGATAAAGTTTGGTGGCTGTCCGGCAAGCAGAGGGGGAATGATTAAAAGTGCCGGTAATAAAATGGTGCCGAATAGGTCAATATGAGGGATAGGGTTAAGGGTCAGTCTGCCGGCCCGTTCGGCGGTATGGTCCCCAAATTTTAAAGCTACCAATCCATGCATGACTTCGTGGATGATAACTGAAAATAGCAGGATGATGATTGATAAGGCAAGTAATTCAGGCATATGTTATACTTTACCACATGTTAGCGTGTATTAGGTGTGGAAAAGGTAAGAATATTCTGTCATATTCAAGGCACAAGAAAGGTTCTTCCGGAGCCGGTGGTGTCTGGGCCCTTCGTGCCCCGATTCATAAAAGAACTCAAAAACCCAACCTGCACAGGTTTCAAAATAAAAGATACTGCACTAAGTGTTTAAGGATTGTTAAAGCTGCTAATCCGGTTAGAAAATCCGAACCTCAGGTCGTTGCACCTACTTCTGCTGCTTAAAGGTTTTTAAGAGGAAAATCAGGGTAGCCGTTTAGGAAGTCGCTTCGCGATAAAACTTTTTTCCCTTCCATCTGTATTTTTCCCCCGGGATGGAATTTTACTATTTTAGCTTGCCCGCTGGAGCCCGCAGGGCGAAAGCGGGTCCAAACCCCTGGCCAGGGATAATAGGCCCGGATCATCCTGTCTAGTTGTTCTGGTGACGGCGGGGAATTTATGTCAAAATAGCCGCTGTCCCGGGTCAGTAAATTACAATAAGTAGCTTTTGTTTCGTCCTGGGCTTTTGGGGTGATTTTTCCGGCTATAAAATCCCTAATGATTTGGGGTAAAACCTCTGCCGCCTCAAGAAACATTTTTTTACTCAAAGTATCAAAATTATCATACTCAGAAAGCTCTAAAGCCTCTTGATAAATAATCGTTCCATGGTCCATTTTTTCATCCATTTTAATAATGGTAATGCCGGAATTTTTATCCCCGTTTAGAATGGCTTGCTGGATGGGTGAAGGCCCCCTGTATTTTGGTAAAAGGGATGGGTGGACATTAATAAATCCATATTCCGGGGCATTTAGTTCTTCCTTCCTTAAGATTTTGCCATAAGCTGCGACTATCCCCAGATCAGCTTCTTTGAGCGAATCCACAAGCTGAAAGTGTTGAGCAAGTGCCTCTTTAACTGGCTGGACAAAATCCGGAGTTCCTAAAAAGACAATTTTTATCATTGTTATTCCAATCTATTCTGTCATTGCGAGCGATTAGCGTGGCAATCTCTAGGTTCTTGCTTTTTAATCTTGAGATCCTTCAGTCGCTACGCTTCCTCAGGATGACCCTAAAGGGTCACTTCCTCAAACATATCAGTCCCTGCCTTATCTTTACCCGTAAATTTATAAAACTTCCCTTTTTGTTCCAATACTCTGTCAGAAAACAATATGCCGTTTAAGTGGTCTATTTCATGCTGGAAAATCCAGGCTAAGACCCCTTTTAAAGGGATAGTAACAGTTTTTCCCTCAGGAGTTTGATAAGAAACTTTAATATTAGTGGCCCTTTTGACCTCCCCCCACATATTGGGGATAGATAAACAACCCTCAAAGTATTTTTTGCTCCTTTTGCCAATACTTAAAACTCTGGGATTAATTACTGAAATAAACTTTTCCCTGTTTTTGGCCACGAAAAAGCTTTCCTGAAGTCCTACCTGGGTTGAGGCTAATCCCACCCCTTCCGGGTCTTTGAAAGTTTTGGTTAATTTGACCATCTCTTTTAAGGTTTGGGTAAGTCCCGGATTAATTTTTTTAACCGGTTTAGTCTT
>CAZWTE010000033.1:0-9664 GCA_964637465.1 uncultured Gammaproteobacteria bacterium
CAGAAGACATCTCAACGAAACCAAATCCTCTTGACCTGCCTGTTTCACGGTCTTTTACAACCTGTGCGCTGACAACTGTACCTGCTTGCGCAAAAAGCGCAGCAAGACCGGCATCGTCGATAGCCCATGGTAAAGAACCAACAAATAATTTTCTATTATTCAAAAAAATTCACCTCCATTCTTTTAAAATTTGTGAAGGTGAATTACTGTAAAAACACTAAATACACTCTACTCACAACCTAATTGTCCCATATATATCACATAAAAGCAAATACCCGGAAATTATCACGCAATAATCGCGCATATTATCGCGCAAGTGTATAAAAGGAACTTGGGCCTTTGCCGTTTAATTTAAGCAGGCCTTTGTCAGATAAATTCTTCAATTTAAGTTGGGCCGTCCTTTTAGCCACCTTTAACACATCCGCCACATCTTCCGAGGTAATTCTGCCGGTAGTAGTTAAAAAGTCCATAATTTGAATCTCATCCCGGTCCAGGAATATTTGTTCGTTTTTCTTACTGGCTTTACCAAATCCGATTGATTGGATCTGTTCCAAAACTTTCCTGGCTTCCACCAAAAACCCGGTGGTAAAGTATTCCAGCCAGCCGGTAAAATCCATATCTTTTTGGTAGTTTTTACCCTGGGCCCTATTTTCCGCATTATAATAAGACATCCTGTCATTGTTATAATAATCCTCCAAAACTAAAATCTTCCTAAAATCCCAACCATCGCGGTATAGTTGAAGTTGGGTCAATAACCTGGCCACCCGGCCGTTGCCGTCGGTAAAAGGGTGGACGGATACAAATTGCAAATGCAGTATCCCGGCCTTAATAATCGGGTGAATATCTTCTTTTTCGGAGGCCTTAAGCCAAGTTAGTAACTCTGCCACCATTTTTTTGACCTGTGGCGCAGGAGGAGCTTTAAACCTTAACATTTCCCGGCCGTCCCCCAAATCATCCAGGACATATACATCAGCCGGCCGGTACTTGCCCACCTTTTCCTTTTCCACCAAACCGCTAACCACAATTTTGTGCAGCTTTAACACTTCTTCTTCGGTAATTGGGCCGGCCTTTTTTGCCATTTCGCCAATCAGTTTTAAAGCCTGGTAGTAATTTTCCACCTCTAAAATATCTTTTTGTGATGCCCTGACTGTTTTTCCTTCCAGGACTTTTCCTACCTCAAACTCAGCTAATTTATTGCCTTCTATTGAGGTGGAGGTGTGAGCCATTCTAAGGATTGCCTGACGCCTTAACTGGGCTTCATTTAAAGGCAATACCCTTGACCTTTCCACAGCGGCTTTTATTTCAGCAATTTCCGCAATCCGGGATAAAATAGTGGCAGTAATGCTGTATTGGGGTTCAAACATATATATTATTATAGCACGCAATAATCGCGCATAAAATTACGCACAAAAATACATATTGACAAATACTAAATGCCTATAGTAGGGTAGAATCAGTGGGTAAATTTAAACTTCCAAACATCTTAGCAATTGCAGCCATAGTAGTTATTTTAGGGGTAGTCTTTGTTATCCGGTTAGCCCGGGCTACTGATATCCCCACAATCATCATTACCAATCCAACTAATGGCAGCCAGGTAAGTGGTATTGTTCAAATAGATGCTGAAGCATCCAGTAGTGCCGGTATAAGCATGGTTGACTTCTGGGTTGATTCAGAACGAATTGCTTCTGATTCCTCTTACCCGTATTCTGTTTCCTGGGACACCACCTTGCTGACTCCTGGATCCTGGCACACAATCGCTGCTATAGTCTACGATTTTGATACAGTGGCAGCTGTGGCATCTATCAGCGCCCAAATTGCGCCTGTGCCCACCCCTACGCCAACCCCTGTCCCGACACCGGAACCTACTCCCACACCGACCCCGGCTCCCTCTCCTTCACCTACTCCCATCCCCAGTCCTACACCGTCTCCCACGCCTTCTCCCGCTCCTACGCTTACCCCGGAGCCCACGCCAGCTCCAATCCCAACAGTATCCGTTACAAACCCGTTAAATGGCAGCACAGTGAAAAAGGGCAGCACTGTCACCATTACCGCCCAGGCATCAGATCTTTTGGGAATTAGTAAAGTAGAATTTTATGTCAACAACAGCCTGACTTGCGCTGATACCACCAGCTCATACACCTGCAACTGGAAAGTACCCAATAAACCCAAAGTATCTTATACCTTAACTGCCAAAGCCTATAACTTAATTGGTAATACTGCTTTATCCAGCATCAAGGTTATTTCCCGCTGATTTTTTCATGGTACAATTTTATAATGTGGGTAAGAATTCTACTGTTATTCTTTGTTTTTTCTTTTCTTTTTCGGACTGATCATTCCTTTGACCAGGATTTGGGAAGACATTTGAGGATAGGGGAAATTATCTGGCAGACTCACCGGATTCCTTTAACTAATTTATTTTCCTATACCTATCCTGATTTTCCCTTTATTAATTCCCACTGGTTATTTGAAATTTGGGCCTATTTGGGGCAACAACTATTTGGCTTATCATCACTGTTGGTATTTAAACTGGCCATTATTTTATTAGCTGTCTGGTTGGTTTTAAAAACCATCCCCAAAAAACAGTACCTGCTTTTGCCTGTTGGTTTTATCTTCCTGCATACTTTAAGGGAAAGGCCGGAACTTCGGCCCGAAATCTTCAGCTTTTTGTTTACCGGATTTACTGTTTATGTTTTAAACAAATTTGACAGTACAAAAACCAAACTCATCTATTCCTTACCGGCAATTCAGCTTATTTGGGTCAACACCCATATCTATTTTATGATAGGTCTTATCCTACAGGCTATTTTCCTATTCAATCTAAGTTACCAACATATACGTTCCCACATTCGAAGTGGGAAGCTAAAGTTGTTAATAATCATTTTTGTATTATCGGTTATTGCAAGTTTAATTAACCCAAGTGGCATAAAAGGTTTTCTTAATCCGCTGACTTTTAACCAAAATTACGGTTACACCATCGTGGAAAACCAGACCATGTTTTTATTGGAAAGTATTAACTTCCGTGACCCTAACTTCCTATTTGTCAAAATAACGGCTGCCATTATTATTTTATCAATCATTATATCTGTTATTAGAAAACGCTGGACAGTTAAAAATTTGGGTCTCGCAGGCTTCGGGCTAGGACTGGCTCTGATGAATGTCCGAAGCTTCCCGTATCTAGTGTTTATCTCCCTACCGGCAGTGCTGGATAATTTTGGCCTTATCAAACAAGCTGCCTGGCAAAAGATATTTATTGCTATCACGGTTCTGTTACTGTTATATGAAAGCTACTTTTACCTACACGGGGATTATTATAAATACACCAACAGCGATGTTAAGCCGGGGATAGAATTTAGGGAAAGCGGCAAAAAGGGCCTGGATTTTGTTTTAAAAAATGATTTGCCCCAGCCGATCTTTAATAATTTTGATATCGGCAGCTATATTACCTACCGCGGATGGTTTATCTCGCCACAGGGCGGATCTAATTACCGGATCTTTGTTGACGGCCGGCCGGGGGAGTACCCCAGGGAATTTTTCCAGCAGGTGTATATCCCCATGCAATCAGACCCGCAAAAATTTATGGAAATTGACAAACAGTACGGCTTTAAAACTATTATCTTTTCCCATACTGACCAGACTCCCTGGGGCAAAGCGTTCTTAACCTCAATAGTAAAAAACCCCGACTGGAAAACAATCTATACGGATGACTTTATAATTATCTTAGTGAAAAAAGAGGCTTTAACTTCACAAGACCCTGTACCAGACGGTACGGGGCAGGGGGACGCCTTGCAGCACGTTGACCTTTCTAAATTAAATCCTGATGATTATCAGTTTGATTCATACCTGTCTTATCTCAGACTTTCTTTATTCCTACTGCAAACCGGCAATTCGGAATCAGCCCAAAAATTTGCCCAGGCCGGCCTGAAGCTTTTCCCCCAAAGCCCTCTGGGCAATGCCCTTTTTGGAATTAAATCTAAAAACAATTTCTTCTGGTAATATGTCAAAAAACCTATAATGCTATAATTATACCAATGGCAATTTCACATGAGATGCTTGGACCTAATCCATCTAACCTCGAAATAAACAAATGGCTAGAGTTTGAAGCAAAGATTCTTGATTTTCCGTCCCAGGTAAAGTCTGATATTGAAGCTGCCTATAAATCAGCCGAGAAAGGGCATCGTGGACAATTTCGGGTTAATGGAGACAGATTTTTTGATCACCCGCGGGCAGTTGCTTTAATTTTGATCGATGAAGTCGGCATCAGGAATCCGGAGATTCTTATCCTGGCCCTTCTCCATGACACCTGGGAAGATACCGCTCTTTGGGCAACTCCATTAGGTTCGGGGCAGGTTGATGAGTTTGAGAAAATCAGCCAAAGCTTTAACCGCAAAATTGCTTACGAATTACACGATTTAACAATAAATGAGGAGGTGTTCGGTAAGGCAGAGGCAGAAGAAATATACTATCAAGCTCTTTCCCGAACATCTTCTGAAGTGCTTTTAGTCAAAATGGCAGACAGACTGCATAATTTGCAGACCCTAAGCATTATGCCTTGCGAAAAAAGATTTAAAAAATTAAAGGAAACATCCAGGCTGATACCAATTTGCGAAAGGGCAAGTAATGATTATCCTCAAGAAACAGGAATCCTTATGGAGTTAATAAATACCGCAATCACAGAAGCCGAACAAGACCTGCCGGAAAATACCAGAAAAGATCTTGCTAAATCCCGCAGAAGATATGATAAAAAGGAATCTATTAACAAAGGGCTTTTTTGGATTTGAGGAAGAAATAGCCGACTACAAGGGCTGTTGTAACAGGTGAAAACCAGGAGGGGATATGAACCCCAAAACTGTCTGCCATCATGATAGTCCCCAGGAAAAAGATTGAATACATTGCCCCATTTTTAAGAAAAATATACTTTTTAATTCTTCCTATATTGGAAATAGTCAGCTGCCGGACCACCAAAGCCCCGATTCCGTTTCCCAATAAGATCAGCGGCACTGACAAGGTAAAAGCAAATGCCCCGACCACCCCGTCTATGGAAAAAGTAGCATCAATCACTTCCAGATATAAAATCTTACTGGTATCACTTAAGCTTGTACCCTTTTTTTCCAGCATCCGCTCTTCAGCCCGGGCGGCATTTTCCTTAAAACCATGAGTAATGAAAAAAACCGTAGACCCAACCACTGCCCCGAAAGCCATGAGCGGGTCTTTTTGTATAGCAAGATAAACAACAACTGAAAGAATAATTGAAATAACCGCATAAAACCAAACACCCTGCCTTTGGAAAAACCTTTCACCCCTTAGCCCAAAGTTTTTGGTTTCTAAAAAAAGCCAGTGGAAGAACAAAAACACCAAAAAAATCCCTCCCCCGGACAGCAGGATATGCTTGGAACTCTCAATTGCCTCAGCCACCGAAGGGTCAGAACTTAAGGCGGCGGTAAAAGAGCCTATTGGCCCCAAAGAAGGGTTAACTGCCCAGACAATGACCCAGGGCAAAGCCCCGCGCAGCAAAAAAACCGCAATCAAAAGTCCATAAAGCAAAAACCACCTTCTGGCTTTCTGGCTCATGGTAGATAAAACTTCGGCATTGATCACCGCGTTGTCTATGGAAGAAACTGTCTCAAACAAAACCAAGCCGGCCACGATTAAAATAATGGTTACAATATCCATTACAAATATTATATACTAATAACTCCTGACATGAGGAAACTTTACATTCCGAAAATTCCCTTTAAAAACTTTTTGCTTTTAACCGTTATTTTTGCCTTAGGGGTAGGGATCGGCTACCGCTATGTGGGCAGCCTGCAAAATCAACCCCCCGTCAACAGAGAGAAAAATACCCCGGCATCTTTTATTGGCGAGGTTTATGACAAAATAAAGGAAAATTACTGGAATAATATTTCCGATGCCGAGCTGCTGGATTTATTTAAGTTATCCATTAGTAAAAACGGCGGCAACGTTACAGTAGCTAAGTTTGAAAACAGGGATAAAATGCTGGCGGCCGTTAACAAATCCGTTTCCGGCATGGATGAGGAACAAAAGACTAAATTCCTGACCACAGTGGCCGGCTTGGTTTTAAGCTCCCTGGCGCCCCAGGGCCGGTCCGGTTTATATACCCAAAAACAAGAAGAGCAGCTTAAAAATACCGTTTCAAACATTAACCCGGAAAAGGACTTATACAAGGACCTGGGGTTAAACAAGGGTGCTTCGGAAACAGCGGTGCAGCAAGCTTATGAAAAAAAATCGGCAGAGTTATCTAAAGATAAATCCCCTGAAGCCAGGGAAAAACTTAAAGCAATTGCCTATGCCAAGGACACTTTGACACAAAAAGAAACCAAACAAAGGTATGACCAAAATTCGGTGGAGCCGACGGTTTTCGGCAAAATTGTTTCCCCGGACGTTTTGTATGTACAGTTTAAAAAATTCTCGCCGACTTCATTGGAAGAGTTTCAGAAGGCTTTTGAACCTTATAAGGATAATGCCGGCCTGAATGCATTGGTTTTAGACCTGCGGGGCAATATCGGAGGAGCCATTGATGCCACAGCCTATTTTCTGGGGTTTTTCTTGGGCAAAGGCCAATATGCTTTTGATTTTTACCATAAAGGGGAGTATTTACCTTTTAAAACCGTCACTGATAAACTGGCCGGCATAACCAAATACAAACAGGTGGTGGTACTGATAGACCAAAACAGCCAATCCTCTGCCGAGATGATGGCGGCTTCCTTAAAAAAATACCATGCGGGTGTGGTGATAGGTGTCCCAACAAAGGGATGGGGAACGGTGGAACGGGTTTTTCCGCTTGATAACCAGATCAGCCAAAAGGAAAAGTACTCGATTTTTTTGGTCCACTCCATTACATTACGGGATGATAACCAGCCGATTGAAGGCCGGGGGGTAGATCCGGATATCAGTATTAAAGATCCGGCCTGGCCGCAGAAATTACTGACTTACTTTAATAACCAATCTTTAATTAATGCCATCAAGCAAATTCTAAAGCAATAGTGACCTATCTCAAGGTAATTGCCCTTAAAAACAATAACAGCAGGGCAGAGGCAAAAGATATCCTAACCGGCTTAGATAACCCACAAAGTCACCAGATATAATTGGGATGAACGGAATTTACAAGCCTCCCTGGATAAGGTTCTTTTGACAAAGCCGAAGCCGTGTATATTATCACAAAGCTGAAGTGAATTGTTGTTCTAATTTGTCTACCCTGCTGACCAGGTTATCATGTTCTTCTCTGGTGGGAGTATCATCCTCAAGGTAAGCCAATTGCAAACCTAATTTATCTATTCTTTTAGTTAACTTTCTATCAAGTTTATCAATTTTTTTATCCAGTTTATCTACTTTTACCTCAAGATTATCTATTCGGCCACCCAATCCTTGGTCCAACTTATCGATTTTACTTACCAATTCTTCTTTAACAGCTCTTTGCCCGTTAAGAATAGCCTGCAGCATTTTTGGGGTATTATCATTCATAGCTTTTAAAGTATATACCGCAAAGTTGCTGTTTTCAATTACTAAATATAGTATATTTAAGCAGTGAGAAAAAACACATTATTGCTGGTTATTATTCTCCTGGCTGCCGCTGTTTTCAGGTTCTACCAGATTGATACCAATCCCAAAGCCATGTACGGTGACGGCCTGACCGCAGTTTATGATGCTTATTCAATTTTAAAGACCGGCCATGACCAGAAAGGGAACTTTTTACCCCTTGTTTTTTCTTTAGGCGGAGGCAGACCCGGAGGATATGTATATGCTACTGTTCCTTTTGTAGCCTTGTTTGGCCCGACTGCTCTGGCTTCCCAAATGGTTTCAGTTTTATCAGGCATAGGAATTATCTTTCTGCTTTACCTGTTAGGGAAAAAGTTGCTTTCAGAAAAAATAGGTTTGGCAATTGCGGCAGTGGCTGCCTTAAACCCCTGGGAACTATCTTTAAGCCGGGGGCCGTTTGAATCCCACTTTGCGCTTTTTTTAACCCTATTAGGATTTTATGGCTTCCTGAGGGGGCTTAAGGAAAAATACTGGTTTCTTCTTTTTGCGTTATCATTCAGCCTGGCCACCCAAACTTATTCCACTTACAGACTAACCATTCCTTTGCTTGCCGCTTTACTGCTATTATTTTACCTTCCCACATTCCATGCGGGAACGCGCTTTAATATTGCCTCCTGGCTGAAAAAACCTATTTTGCTTCTTTCATTAGTAATTATTATTGCCTCCGCCTTTTTAAGCGTGTACCTGACAGTCAGCCGGGGCAAAGAAGACCGGTTTGATATTATCAATATCTTCAAAGACCCGGCCTTACGTTCTGCCATATCCCAAAAAGTTGCCGGCGAGCGGTCATTAAGCAACCTTTCTCCTGCTGTGTCCCATGCGCTACTTACTCCCCAAATAGAGTTGTTGGGGGTTTTGGCGGAAAATTATTTTCAAAACTTGTTACCGGATTTCCTGTATATTCACGGAGACGGCCAGGTCAGGCACAATCCGGCTGAAATGGGGGGCTTTTATTGGATTGATGGGTTCTTTTTGATCCTGGGAATAATCTATTTGCTCAGAATTAACAGGCCGCTGCTGATATTAATGGTTGGCTGGATTTTGATAGCTCCTGTTCCTGCCAGTTTAGTAGGCGGGCCGCACGCTTTAAGAAGTTCTTTGATGCTGTCTCCTTTGCTGATCTTAACGGGCATTGGCCTTTGGCGGCTGCCGGCGCTCTGCCGCCGGCCATATATCCCTTTGGCCATGGCAGTCCTATTGTCCTTATTCTTTATCCAATTCCTGTATTTTACCGGCCGGTTTTATTTAATAGCCCCCCAAAAAAATGCCCGGGCTTTTTCTTACCCTGCTAAAACAGCTTCCATATTTGCCCTTGAAAACCGGGAAAAGTTTGACTATATTATTTTATCCAATGATATTGATAATATGGAATTTGCCTATCCGGCATATGCCAAATTAGATCCCAATTTAGTAATTGCTCAAAACCGGTCTCCGGCTAAAATAAATGAATTTAAATTCTTTAAATATAATAATGTCTACATCGGCTCATTACCAAGCAGCATAGTAATGCGGTTTATTAAGGAATTACCTGGTTCAGTATTATACATTGGGGCAGGTAAGGAACAGCCAAACCTGGAAAATTACCAAACCATCAGAGGCTTTGACGGTGAAAATGATTTAGTCATAACTGCCAAAAGCCAAACTCCTGATCCAGATCTGAAGTAAATTCAGGATCTTCCTAAATGCGCCCGCTCTTCTATCAATGTTTGAGGGCCATCTTCCCATGCTCTTTGAATCTTCTTCCAATCAGTAGTTATTGCCGGAGGCTTACAAACATCTTCTGACCCGGTAATCTCAATAGGTACTTCCTGACCTAAAAAATTCCTTTCTAGTTCTTTCATAATGTGAAAATATCATAACAAAATTCTAATTGTCAATGAGTATTTCTTAATTGACAAAATTATTAGTTTGAGATAGTATCGCTATAAGACTTATGGCTAGCATTGAGATTAAACGGTTGCTGCATTTAGATGCCCTTCCAAAAGAGCCTGTTACTCCCTACGAGCATGCAAAAAAGTTGTGGCGAACTATTTATCCCCGCAAAAAACCAGGCTCAACAAAGTCAGTCTTTATGCATTTTACTCAACGAAGGTCAGAACCTGATAGCAGT
>CAZWTE010000033.1:9674-12825 GCA_964637465.1 uncultured Gammaproteobacteria bacterium
CCAGGAGTACCCATTAGGAGTCAGGAACAGAGAGTTTTCCTTAATTTGACATACCCTTACTGGAGCCTTTTTCCAGAGTTGGATAATTTTGCCGCTTCTCTCTCTATGAGCCCCAAACCTGAGGACATTTCGTTTAAGCTGACAGTCTTCGCTCCACCACCTTCTCCTCAACTTAATAAAGATAAGTTCTATCCAATTCTCACAATCAGAGAAATACCTGCAGCAAGAAATTGTGACGGCGAACCCACCGCTTACAACTTACATATCTTAGGTGCAGGTGAAAATAACCTCTACAGTGGAAAATTAGATTGCCAATTAGTAGGATTTGATCCGCAAGAAGGGCCCAGATGGGAAAAGTTTAGTGATTGGCATGAAGGTGCAAGAGGAGACATTGCCTGGCGTCAACGATTTACCTGCGGAGTTTTAAAAACTCTTACTGCAATAGCGGAATTAAATCCAAAAGAGGCAGCATCTTATACCCAAACAACCTGGGCTTCTATTGAAGAACAGAAAAAAAATTTGTCTTGGAGGAGAAGGATTTGGGTTCGGAGTCGAGACACCGGTGCAATCTGGCCAGAAGATCAAACTCTATATTTATCACGTCTAGTAAGCCGCAGAGATCCCGAAGGGGGAGATACCCAATTTCGTGATGCTTTAAGTGCTTATTTTCAAACACCTTAACTTACTCTTTAAAGTGGACCCCATTGTCATATAATACAATATAGTATCACAATCCTCCTCTTACCCGTGCTAATATCTCTTCCAAATCCAGCCTACACGGAGCATTCTCAAGCTTAATGCAGTCATGGTCAGAATAAAGCCTAAATTTTGCTCCTCCCTCATAAAAAAGGACCGATTCTTCATTACCTCTTGTCCTGTCGTATATACGAATCACCCCTCTTGAATAAGACTTATCAACGCCCAAGGATAGTACTGGTATTTTCCCTGCCGGAATTCCTCTTTGTAAACCTCCCTCATCCAGGAATCTCTGCTGTGCCACAAATAACATTGGCTCCCTTGCAATATACAACCGAATACCACTAAGATTTCTTACCCAATCTATACCAGCCCGTAATGCCATCCTATCGTCAATCACTACGACCTGATGGCCGGCAGGTTCTAGGTTTATTCCAAAAAAACGAGGATACTGTTTATCAAATTCAGCAAATCCCGGTCCGTTTAACATATAGTTGCATTATATAACAAATACGACATATACAGTACTCTTACTTGCTTCTCATCCTTCCATTAACTTCATTTCCTATACTTTTTGAAAAATGATCCCCTTAAAAGATTCCCGGCCTTTATCCAAATTCCCCTTCTGGGTGATAATGATAATACTGATCAACATCTATGTTTTTTATCTTGAGCTGATGTCCCCGGACCCGGAAGGTTTTATTACCCGACATGCCTTAATACTTAGCCAGATTGATTGGGTAAATTTCCGTTCCCTGGTTTCTTTAGTCAGCATCCAGTTTTTGCATGCCGGCTTTATCCATATTATTTCCAATATGCTGTTTTTGTGGGTTTTTGGCAATAATGTGGAAGTTAGTTTGGGGTTTATACTCTTTCCGGTCTTTTACCTGGCTTCCGGGATTGTGGCAGGCCTGACTCAACTACTGGTCACGCCGGAAACTTCCATCCCGATGCTGGGGGCTTCCGGGGCGGTTGCCGGGGTGTTGGGAGCCTATTTTGCCCTTTTTCCTAACAACAAGATTAAAACATTAATTTTTATATTCATATTTATAACGGTCATTGATGTGCCGGCTTATTTTTTGCTTTTTTACTGGTTCATTTCCCAATTCTTTTCCGGGGTGGCCACCATCTCCATGAGCGCCACTGACGGAGGAATAGCTTTTTTACCCCACATCGGGGGGCTTTTATTCGGCTGGCTAATTGCCATTCCGCTCCTGACTAAATCACACGGCCTGCGTTTCCGATTCTTCAGCTGATCCGCGCCCGGTTAATATAAAATTCTTACTTTTATTTAACTCAGTTCTTATGCCTGATTGTTAATGTATATGCATACAAGGAGGTGATAGATATGGCAGGCAAAAAAGGCAGGAAATCCAAGTCAGCGCGCCGCGTGAAACAAAGCAAAATGAAGGAAGAAATGATGAATTATTAATCCTTTACACAAAAGACGGGAGGTGAGAAAAATGGATGGTACAAACCAGAAACAAATTAATCCGATTATGGCCGGGCTGACAGGAGCGGCAGTCGGCGCCGGCGCCGCGCTGCTGACCAGTAAAATTCTCTCTGATAAAAAGATGAGGGAGAAAATTATGGAAACGGCTGCAAACATCAGGGGAGCTGTCGCGCATACAGTCAGAAAGTAAAATATTTCTAAGGGGCTATTTCCTCTACTTTTCTTTCGGCTTCCCTGGGGTCAATCGGTTTCCTGATCCTGAAATACCAGGCTCCCACAAAGGCAAGCATCCCGTATACCAGCATGGCAAACAAAGTTGACCACTCAATGACGATATTGCCTATCAGGCTCACAGAAGGAGGAAATAAACCATTAAACAAAATCACCAAAGGAGCTGAAAGTACCATAATCAAAATGCTAAATAAACTGTCCGGATTCGCCCCCAGTAATCTAAGCAGGAACCGGATAATCAAAAGCGTCTCAATGAGCAGCAATGCATACCAGATGATAATTTTTTTCCTGATAATCTTTTTCTTTTTCTCATAATCCACCTGGGGAGGTTCTACTTTAATAACAGGTTTTTCCCCTGTTTGCGGTTCAATAATTGTCGGCTCTTTGGGAATTGGCTCAGAAATTGCCATTTATTTGATCTTAGTAGTTTAAGGATAAAAACTAATAAAAATTTTGTAAGAAGATTGCAGGAAAATAATTCTTACGCACCCTTTACCTAAAAATAACGGAGTTCTGCAAAACTTCAAGTAAGATTGATGCAGATATACCAAAAGCAATTTAAAGAAAGGAGGGAAATGAAATTTTATAATGTTAAAACCAGGCAGCCGGTAGAGGTGCCGGATGACCGGATTAAAGTAATTACCATGCGGAACGGGAAGAAAGCAGCCCAGGCGGAAATGGCCGGGGTCAGGATGTTTAAAATCTTAAGCGACTCAGACGCCGCCCGCCTCAGCAGGTAGCAGGTAGAAGTTCAGGAGTTACCAAAACTTC
>CAZWTE010000034.1:0-12377 GCA_964637465.1 uncultured Gammaproteobacteria bacterium
GTCAGCTGTTTTTGTATTAATTTTCGGCCTGGTTTCCATTTATAGCCTAAAAATTAAAGTAGGGACTTTATTAAAAAAGGCCTTAAAAAGAGGATAAATCAATTTTAACTGAAAGTCCCATTGTAGGTGACAGGGTAACCTTCTTCACCCGGGTTTTGCCCAGGGCTTGAAGCAAGGTTTTAGTATTGGCTATCAGTTCTTCACTGGGTTGGTTTAATTTGCCTAAGCTCATATGAATAACCGGAGCCTTGGGTTCTGTTTTATATTCTGTTTTACCCGTCTGAAAACCTTCTACCGCCTTTTTCAGGTCCTGGGTAATGGTGTTGTTTTTGGGGTTGGGCATTAACCCCCGGGGACCTAAAATCCGGGCCACTTTAGCCAGTTTGGGCATCCATTCCGGAGTAGTTACCACCAAATCAAAATTGACCTTACCTCTGTTAATTTCTTCTATTACTTCCTCAGTGCCAACAATATCAGCGCCTGATTCTTCAGTATTTTTACCAAAAGCTAATATACGAAGCTTTCTGCCAGAGGCATAAGGTAGGGCAACTAAACCACGGATGCCGGTTTGGGCGGTGTTGACGTGGGCTTCCAAAGTCCCCGGAAATTTGGAATAGGATAGTTTTTTGACTAACTCAACAGCCTCATTTAAGGGATAAAGCTTGTTTTTGTCCAAATCTTTGCTGATTTCCTGGTATTTTTTAGACCGGGGTTTGGCCTGACCGGGTCTTTTCCTGTTATCGGTTTTCTGTCTGTCTGTTTTTGATTCTTCAACAGGAGAACTGATAACTGACTTACTTTTATCTGATAACTGATCACCGAGAACCGGTGACTGAATGTCTGAATCATCAATGATTTTTACTTTTGGTCTACCCATGGTTCGACTCACTTCGTTCGCTCACCACTGTAGTTCAAGTCGAACCACCCTGAGCGAAGTCGAAGGGTTACTCCTTTCATTGCTGTACTTTGATTCCCATACTTCTGGCTGTGCCTTCAACAATTTTCATGGCGGCTTCGACATTTTTGGTATTTAAATCCGGTAATTTAGCTTCAGCAATAGCTCTGACTTGAGCTTGGGTGAGTGATCCTACGGGCGCTTTTAAGGCAGTACCGGAGCCTTTTTCCAGACTAAGGGTTTTTTTGATCATTTCCGCTACCGGTGGCTCCTTGGTAATAAAGGAAAAAGTCCTGTCTTCGTAAACAGTAATCACCACCGGTAAAATATTGCCCTTTTTTTCTTGGGTTTTATCATTAAAGGCTTTAACAAACTCCATAATAGGCAAACCATGTTGTCCCAAAGCCGGACCAACAGGAGGTGCAGGAGTTGCTTCACCAGCAGGAATATTTAGTTTTATAAAAGTTTTGACTTTCTTAGCCATAAAATTTATTTTTATAACTTTTATAATCGTTATAATTTTTATATTTTCTTGATTTGCAAAAAATCCAGTTCCACCGGTGTTTCCCGTCCGAATATTGATACCAAAACCCTGACTTTGCCCTTTTCCTCATCAACAGAATCAATTTTACCGATGAAATCAGCAAAAGGCCCGTCTACGATTTTAACCGTATCATTGGCAGTAAAGACTTGTTTGTACATCGGAGCTTCAGTTTTGGTAAACTTGATAATAGTTTGGACTTCCGCATCAGAAATAGGGGTGGGTTTGTTACCCATGCCCACAAAGGAAGTGACTCCTTGGGTAGTCCGAACAGCCAGCCAGGAAGTATCATCCAGCACCATTTTTACTAAAATATAACCGGGGAAAATCTTCTCTTTAACATTAACTTTTTTGCCGCCTTTAATCTCAATTTTTTCCTGCATCGGCACCAACACTTCCAAAATCTTATTTTCCAAATGTTCTGATTCAATCCTTTGTTTTAAAGTATGGGCCACTTTGTTTTCATGTCCGGAATAGGTATGGACAACGTACCAGCGGGCATTGGGGTTGCTGTTGTCGGTTTTCGGTGGTCGGTTTTCGGATGTTGGTTGATCAGTATTCTGTTTTTCTGTTTCAGACTCCTCAACCGAAGAACTGGTAACCGATTGACCATTATCTGATAACTGAGAACCGAGAACTGATGACTGATTAGTTTTTGATACTTTTTTATCATCTTTCATATTGTTTTAATATAAATGCTGTCAGGGCGGTTAAGACATAATCCAACCCTCCCAAAAACAACCCAACTGCTACTGCCACAATAATTACTAAAATGGTATAGCGAATAGTTTGTTCCCGGCTGGGCCAGGCTACCTTACCTAATTCTTCTTTAACTTCATTAAAAAATCCAAATATATTAGGCATGAAAAAATCCTCTAATATAGAGGACCTTTGTCAAGTATATCAAAGGAAGTAGTATAATTGCAACAGTGAAAAACATTTGGCTATTTTTAAGGGGGAGGGAGTTGCAAAATCCGTTATAATCCGTTATAATCTGTTATATGCCCTATGATTAAATTTGAAAAAAGAATTACCCAAATTCCTGCTGAAATTTTAAATAAAATTGCCCAAATTGATGAATTGAAAGGCAGATGGATTGAGGGAGCCAATTTAAACCCACAACTTTTGGGCAGGCTCAAAAGATCTGTCCTGATTACTTCTACCGGCGCTTCAACCAGAATTGAAGGAGCCAAGCTTTCCGATGCGGATGTTGAAAAACTAATTGCCGGCATTGCCATGCAAAAATTTGCCAGCAGGGAAAAAGAAGAAGTCCAGGGGTATTTTGAGCTTTTGCAGAATGTTTTTGAAGCCTGGGAATCAATACAGTTTGGCGAGAACACCATCAAGCACCTGCACCAGGAGCTTTTAAAATATGTTGAGAAAGATAAAAACCAAAGGGGTGAATATAAAAAAGGAGAGAATAGGGTTGAAATGGTTGATGCCAGCGGCAAACGAATCGGAGTTATCTTTGACACTACCCCGGCGTATCTTACTCCTAAACAGATGCAGGAATTAGTAGAGTGGACGAAGGTTGCTTTAGAGGGCAAAATTTATCACCCCCTTCTTGTTATTGGAAATTTTCTGGTTGAGTTTTTAAATATCCATCCTTTTCTTGATGGGAACGGCAGGTTATCCAGGATTTTAACTAATTTGCTTCTTTTGCAGGCAGGTTACCTATATGTGCCTTATGTTTCTCATGAGAAACTTGTCGAGGATCAAAAACCAGGCTATTATTTAACGTTGAGAAAAAGCCAGAAAACATTTAAAAAGAGCCCGGGGAATATTATGCCCTGGCTTGAATTCTTTTTAGGTTTAATTTTAGTCCAAGCAAAAGAAGCTGTAAGTTTAATATCCCGGGAGCAACTGGAGGATATTTTATCAGATAAACAAACTAAAATATGGCAATATCTGCAAGAAATTGATGAAGCTCCGCCTAAACAGATAGCAAAAGCAACAGGGGTGGCTTATGCAACAGTGCGTCAGGCGCTATCAAAATTACTAAGTTTAAGAAAGATTGAAAAAATCGGTTTGGGTAGAAGTACCCGTTACCGGAAGACTTAAGGTAATTTATATGAAACATCTGGCTATTTTTAAGGGGGAGGGGGGAGAGAAGATTCTCATTGGCAAAAAAACCATTGAATCCCGTTTTTCCCGGGTCAAAAGTGTGCCGTTTGGGGTAATTTCTTCGGGAGATTTAGTCTATATAAAGCCTTCCGGTAAAGATATAATCGGCCAATTTAGGGTAAAAAAAGTGATCTTTTTTGATAATCTTGACCTAAGCGATTTAAGTAACTTAAAAAACTTATATGAGGAAGGGCTGGCGGTTGATCAGGAGTACTGGGAAAAACACAAAAGCGCCCGTTTTGGCACTTTGATTTTTATCAGTGATTCGGCCCGTTTCATTACTTCACCAATCAAGATCCCCAAAAAAGACCTCAGAGGTTGGGTTGTGTTGGATTAGCTTGAGCGGAAGAGGTGGCGTAGGAAGAGAAATTATCGGAAAAGATCAGTTTATCTTCATTCTTGGTCATCCTAACCATGGTTTTGGGCAAGACTCCGGTCAGTTGCAGATCTTTGTTACCATTAACCACTGTTTCCATTATCCCTGCCGGCCTGGTAAAAGCCACCGGCTTGCTGCCATCCAATAAAGCATGCATGATTTTATTCCAAATCGGAGCGGCTCCGGTGATTCCTGAGGCCAGCCGGGGATTCATTGGTGAATTATCAGGGTTGCCTACCCAAACACCGACCACGTGCTTGGGGGTATAGCCAAAAGTCCAATTATCCCTTTTACTATCAGAAGTACCTGTTTTGACTGCTACCTCAAAGCCGGGGATATAGAGTAAAGATTTAGGGCCAAAGGCCATTTTCCGGGCATTATCATCAGATAAAATATTGGTAATTAGATAAGCACTAGCCGGTGAAATTGCCTGTTTTGGATAATTTTTGTACTCCTCCAGAATATTATTACCGGAGTCTGTCACCTTTAAAATCCCGGTAGGTTTTCTAAGTAACCCGTTTTGGGAGAAGCTGCCGTAAACTCCCATCATTTCAATCATTTTGACTTCTGCTGAGCCTAAGGTCAGCGATAGGCCATAGGATTTCGGGTTATCAAAGGTGGTAATGCCTAAATTTTTAGCCGCTTGGGCAACCGGTTCTACCCCTAAGGTGGCCAAAAGCTTGACTGCCGGAATATTTAGCGAACTGCCTAAGGCTTGGCGTATAGTCACCGGGCCATGGTAGGCGCCGTCATAATTGACCGGAGAATAGGCATTGCCCCATTCATCGCGAAAAGCTACCGGTATGTCTAAAATAATACTTGAGGGGTTAAAACCTTTAGTCAGGGCAGCAGCGTAAGTGACCGGTTTGATGGCAGAGCCTGGTTGGCGCAGCGCTAAGGTAGCATTAAAATTGCCAAAGCCCGGGTAGTAGTAATCCCGCGAGCCCACCATGGCTAAAATTTGGCCGGAAGGCGCATCCATGACCATGGCCGCCCCATTGTTAACGTTTAAAGGCTGTAACTGGTCCACTTCTTCCCGGACAATTTTTTCCACTTTCTCTTGCAAATTTAAATCCAAAGTGGTATAGACTTTTAATCCGCCCTGGGAAACTATCCTTGGTCCGTATCGGCTGGCCAGCCGATCCTTGATATAAAACACAAAATGGGGGGCCTGGATGCCATTGGCCAGTGGTTGGATATTAATTTCTTCTTGAGCGGCCTGTTCCGTTTCAGCCTGGGTAATAAAGCCCTCCTTGGCCATTTTTTGCAAAATGTCTTGTTGCCGGGCTTTGGCCAACTCCGGGCGTGGCCCATAGGGGGAAAACTCAGTGGGGGAAGCTGGTAATCCGGCCAGGTAAGCGCTCTCTGCCAAAGTCAGTTTTGAGGGTGGTTTGCCAAAATAAGTTTGTGAGGCCGCGGCAATTCCCATCAAAGACCCGCCATACGGGGCTTCATTTAAATACATCTGCAGGATTTCGTCTTTTGAGTAAACCCGTTCAGTCCAGAGAGCCAAGATAATCTCCCGCAATTTCCTGGTATAGGTTTTCTCGGGGGTCAGCAGGGAATTTTTGATCAGTTGTTGGGTAATGGTAGAAGCTCCCTCCAAATTTTCCTGCCTTAAGTTGTGGTAAAAAGCCCTGATAATTGCCGGTGGGTCAATGCCGATATGTTGGTAAAAATTGCGGTCTTCTGCTGCTAAAGTAGCCTGGATTAGGTATTTTGGCGCATCAGCCAGGTTAAACAACATGCGGTTTTTGTCTTCATAAAGACGGTAAAGCAGTTTATTGTTTCTGTCATAGATTTCCGTGGTTAAGGGTTGAGGGGCGGTAATTAGTTTGGCGGGGGTGGGTAATTGGTAGGCTGCTGTTAAGATGAAAGTGGTATAGAAGATTAAAAATACAACAGATGCCGATAAACTGAGTATGATTTTATATCTGGTGGAAAGGCGGAATTTTTTAGGCCGGCCGACGGGCCGCCTGCGGCGTCCCGAATGTAAAATGTAAAATGTAAAATGTAAAATTCTTAAAAACAGCTGGAGCGGCGCCCTGCCGATTTTAATCAGGAAAATTTTAACCAAAAGGAAGGCAATGTTAAGCAGAGATGGCTTAATAGTAGTTTTTTTCTTGCCTTTGGGCATAAATTTACTTAAGAAAAACTCGGGCAAAAGTGGGATTCCAGCCGCATTGTAAAAGATTTTTTCACGCCCTACAAGAGGGGAAAATGGTGATTATCGGGTAAATGCCAGCAGATAAAGGCCGATTCCTAACAGGCCTATCCCGGCAGTTTTTGATACTATAATAACCGGGGTATATTTTTCCCCAAAAATTTTTGGATATTTTTTAGACAAAAACAGGGCAAAGATTAATAAAAACACATATTGGGTGCCTTGTAAGGAATTAACCAGGGCCGGGACACTAAGCGAAATGGAAAAGACCAGCAATAATTCCCCTAAAGCTCCGCTTAGTTGCCCGCCTATAAAAACTAATCCGGCTTTAGAGGCAAAATTTGTTTTTAACCTGTGGCTAGTAATGATTTTTTTCCGAAGCAAAGGAAATATAAGCATGAACGCTACAAAAGGAATCAGGATCAGTCTTGACCAGATTAGCACTGAGAAGAAATCAAATTTAACAAAGGCTGATCTTAATATCAGATAAGACAGGGCAAAGAATATGGCTGACAAGACCTCAAACGCTATTTCTTGCCAATGAAAATGCCCCCGTAAATCAAAAAACGTTAAAAATATCATGCCTAATACCAAAATCAAAACTGCCCAAATTTGGGTTGGGGAAACAGCATTAGTTTGAGAAGCAACCAGCAACAGGATTAAGGGAATAATGGTGCCGATAACCGGGATCACCCGGGAAACCTGGCCTGCTTTTAATGCTTTAAACATAAAATAGGCCCCTAAAGTCCAAAGCAGGGTGGAACCTGAGGCCAGGCTGAAAGTTGCCAAATCGGGGATCCGGGTAAACGGCAAAACCAAGACAGCCAAAAGGGAAACCAGGCTAATATAAAATATGTAAATTAAAGGATCGGGGATGGTTTTGCTTAAGAGGAATTTACTGGATAAAACCGATAAGGCATTGAAAAAATATGCAGCTAGGGTGAAGGGTAAGTGTGCCATAGATAAATTAACCTAATTAACCTAATTGCTCTAATTGGCCTAAACAAATCCCAATATCCCAATATCTAAATTAGTCATTAAAACATTGGTCATTTTTTAGAAATTAGTAATTAGAAATTAGAAATTTTTTAATGTTTTTCTATCTCCTTCGCTATTTCTTTCTGTCTCTTTTCCAGCACTTCTTCAGCCTGGACTGTATGGCCAATAAAGCGCAGAAGTGAGTGTGGAATGCCGTTATGTTGAATAATGTCTGTATATACCAAAGCTGATGGCCGGATATGGCGTTCTAAAGTTTTATAGTCGATCTCAATTAAACCAAACCTGGGTTCAAAACCCAAATGCCATTCAAAATTATCAATCAAAGACCAATAGAAAAACCCCCGGACGTTGACCCCGGCTTTAATGGCCCGGGCTACTTCCTGTAAATAAGAAATCAAAAAACGGTTTCTCCGGTCATCGTTAGTAGAGGCAATGCCGCATTCGGTAATATAAATAGGTATATCATCAGCAAAATCAGTTAATACTTCAAAAATCCCTTCCGGATAGATCTCCCAGCCTAAGTCAGAGACATCATGGGTTTGCTGCAGGGCATCTTTTCGCTCGGCGATTAAGCCTTGACCTTTAAAGCGGATATGAAAGTAATAATTGATCCCTAAAAAATCATGGGTGTTGCGGGTAAAAAAGTAAAACAGGTGGTTGGCAAATAAATCATTTAAAGATACGGCAATTTGTTCGGCAATCGAATGTTTATGGTAAGATTCAAAAGACAGGATGTTATTGGCAATCCCTACCGGTTTACCGGCCGGAAAGGCAGAATGCAGGTAATTATAAGCTCTTTTGTGGGCGGAAGTCAGGCTTAAGAAGGTTTTTATTTGTCCAAGCAGGCTTTTTTTGGAGTGGGGCCAGACCCGGTCTGTATATGTCTCGTAAATATAAACCCCCGGTTCGTTTAAGGTGACCCAAAGGTCAACATAACCGGCAATCTCCGGCGCAATCCTTTTGACAAATCGTTCAAAATATTTGGGGGTGGCCCCGTTTTCCCAGCCCCCTTTGTCTGTTACCCATTGGGGTAGGGTAAAGTGCCAAAGGGTCAACATGACAGTCAGGTTGCGTTCTTTTAGGGCTTTGAGGACTTTTTTATAGTGTTCGATTTCTGCCAAATTAAATTCTCCTTCTTTGGGTTCAATTCTGGACCACTCAATGGATAACCGGTGGGCATTGTGGTTTAGCTCTTTGGCCATCTCAAAGTCAGATTCATAACGGTTATATTGGTCACAGGCCTGTCCGGATTTAAACCGGCCTGGCTGGGATTCCCATTCCCACCAGTCACTATTTATATTATTGCCCTCCACCTGGTGGGCAGAAGTGGCCGCTCCCCACAAAAACCCTTCCGGGAATTTTAAAGTGGCATGGTCATGGTGTTCTTTAGGATGTTCCTGGGGAATAGCGCCATTTTGTGACATAATCTCATAATAAGGTAGGGAAACTATAAATGTAAAGTTAAGTATTGGGGGTTAATTAAAATTAACCGAACTTAGTATGCCGCTAAACCAATTATTTTTCATGGTGCTGCAGGCATCATTGGGGACTAAGGTAATTACCGTGTTGTTGTTTCTCATGACAACGATCTCGTATTTTTGAAAAGTTTCAATATCAGCAATATTACATTCTTGTTTTAATGAGGTATTTTTGACTAAGGCTAGGCCTTCATGCCCGGCAATATTTAATTTGCGGTACTCTGCAGTTGAAGAGGAAGAACCGTAATTTTTTACCACCTCCTCCAGGCTTTTGGTTGTTTCATCAACTGCTACTAACAGCCTTTGGGCCATTAAATCATCCTGTTTTTGTAAAAAAGTGGTAATTTTGGCGGTGGATGAGGAGTTAACCACTAAATAGTTGGGATAAGAAAAACTAAACCCATACCGAAAGTTTTGATAGACTGTTTGGTTCTCGTCAGCTTGGAGAGTAGTCCACCCGCCTGGTTCTTCGGCTTGTGGCGGCAAGGAAGTTGGGATAGGGGTTGGGATAGAGGTTGGTAGCGCTGCCAGCACGGTTTTTAAGGCATCCGCATTACTTAAAGGAGGATAATAAATTCTATAAGTAATTTTATCTGCTGAAACAGTCCAAGGTTGGCCTTTTCCGGTGGAAATAACGGTATAAACAGCTTTACTTTCCGGATTATCGATATTGGTGATTACACCAATAAAATCTTGGTCTGGGTTATCAGGTTTAAAAATTACCCGGTCTCCCAATGCCGGTTTATTAAAAAGGTAAGTGATCTTCTCGCTTAAAACAGTGTCGCCATATTTAAAAGGGTTAATTGGCGTCCCGGAAACCTTAAAAGGCCGGACTACAAATATATAACCTGATACTAGTAAAATAACGAAGATTACTATAATAAAGAGGATAATCCTAATAAAGCCTGAAGGTGCTGCATTTGCATTTTTAGACTTACTTTTATTAGACATACTTTCTTCTATTTCATCTTAGAGTAGAATGGGTGTAAATGTAAAGCTTCATATACAAAACACCCCACGATCGTGGTATATTTTGTATATGTTTAGGCAAAAGAGTATTGGGAAATTTGTCCTGTTGGCTTTAGAAAAAGCAATTGATGGTTACGTCAGGCTTGAAGATTTTATGTATCATCCCGGATATTATGCGTACGGTAGCGTCTGAAAATACCCCCTAAATAAATCATCACTTGCCCAAGCCATTCAAAGATTGCGGGAGAAAGGGTTTGTAGAAAGGGTTGCAGGTAAAGATGAAGGTAAGATCGTTTTAAGATTAACAGCAGCCGGGCAGGACTGTCTTTATTTATCAAAAGCTGATGAAGAAATTGAGTGGGATGGTAAGTGGAGGATTGTAGTGTTTGATATACCGGAAAGCAAAAGATTGGTGCGTGATATTTTAAGAAGCAGGTTAAAGATGTGGGGTTTTAAGCCCTGGCAAAAAAGTGTTTGGGCTTCTAAGAAAAACATTACCGATAAGCTCAGAAATTTAGTTAAAGAGCTTGATATTTTAGAATGGGTGTTAGTAATTGAATCTGACAATACAGGTTTATGACAACTTTGCCTGCCCTAATTAAATCGGGGCCAACGATCGTCGGATATTATGTATCTTACTTAAGAGGTGCAAGGCTAACGGCTGCCCTTAATTCATTAGGGAGAGCAATGGCCCGCAAAAATTTCTCCTGGGAGATTTTTGCTCTTTGTGCAATATAACTACACCTTATTTTCTCTACTTCTCCAGGATTGATCCTATGGTCGTTTGGACTAGTGAATTCAGCAGATGTGAGAAAAAAGGAGGTACCATAAAATTGCAGTTCACCTATAGTGAGTAATCGGTCTTGTAAAAACACATCCTGTTGTTCGCTGATACGGTTTACTACAGCATCATAAGCAGTTTCCGGAAGATACGTGCCTAATCCTTGTGCGTAAACAGCTATACGGAATTCTGATTCTGATGGATCAATGTTAGCAATTTGTTTAGCTTTAGGATCTTTGGCTATTAAATCAGGTCGCTGGCGGTGTAAATAAGCGGCGAGGCTATACTGAGCCATAACTAAGGCCAATGCGGCTAAAGTGAAGTTGAACGAATCTCTCTCCTCTTCTGAAACTTGATTTTTAAGAAGCTGGCTTAAGGCTCTTGTCTCTCGAAGTCCGAGCATGTCCCTGGTAGCGTCGATATGCGCTGCCGCTTCTCGGAGTCTTTCGTCGGCCAGCATTCGTCTAAGGTCTTCTTCGATTGACATGGTGAGATTTTAAATCAGTCGTTAGTTTAATTCAACTACAGACACTTTAACCTTATTGTCCTGGTATTCAAATTTAAAGGCAATTGGTTTGCTTTTGTTGTTGGTAATATATAGGTTTTGTTGGGTATTGGAGCCTTTGGAAAAGGGGTTAGAGTAAATAGACACCCCATACCTTCGAGGCACATCCGGAATTGGGGCAAAATCATGGTTAGTAGGGGCCTCGGCCTCCAAACCGGCATTCAGGGCTACCCAATAAATTAATGAAGCTAAATGGCAAATCCCGTCCCCAAATAAATATCCGTCTGTTTTAAAGCCGTCAGTCGCATTAAAGTGGGCATTGGTGGTTTTAACCAAGCTATCCTTATACTTATCTTTAATATCCTCATGATAAGCAAAGGTTTTATTAGGTTCTAATTTAAATTCAAACTGGAAAGGTTTGGTAATCTCTTTCCACCTGATATCTCTGGCAGAAGTGACCTTGCCGCTCAGATAAGCCAAATTTAACAAGATATTGTCTTTAAAAACCTCATTGACTAATTTGTTTGTGTGGCGGTTTTCTAAAGACATCTCCCTTTGGGCTAATACAATAAGGCTGGGGAAAGGGTTTGCAAAAGATTGGTTAGTATCTCCTCCTAAAATTGAACCAAATGCGAGGGGAATAATAGCCAGGGTATGAATCGGCTTTTTAATCATAAGTTGCAGATTGTAGCATGTTATAGGCCTAAAAGTCAAGCTCAATAGGGTATGGTATGATTAATTTGTGATACGTCTGCTGCCCTTTATATTAATACCAATACTGGTTTTAGGCGGATTGTGGTACTGGCGTAATCTGTCCGCCCGGCAAAACTTGGCCGCTTCGCAAACAAGTGAAAAAGAAAAAAGAGTTCAAACTCAGGATCTTGTTGAAGTTCCTAAAACTTTGCCGGCAGCCACCACCGAAGACCGGGTGAAAAGCCTGGAGGAGGTGATTACGAAGCTGGTGTCTCAAGTCAATGCCATAAAATCCGCAAATTCCCAGACTAATTCCTCAAATTCCTTGGATTCAAGATTAACCGGTGTTGAGTCTGCTGTCACTGAGTTAACAGCCCGGGTTTCAGCTTTGGAAAAGGCTACCCCGGCTCCGGCCGCTGCCGCGTCCTCTTCAAAGTCTCCATTATATATTCCCATGGGTGCCGGCGGGGGACCCTGGGCAGACCAGGATTGGAATACCTTAACTGAATACCAGGCATCCATTAACCCGGACAATTATTCGGGTTATTCCAATATGTCTTTGGAGGCAAATTTTAGGCTTACTGAGGCAGCAGGTACAGCTTCTGTCAGGCTGTATAATGTGACTGATGGAAGCTCGGTTGCTTCCCAAATAGATACCGCCTCAACCAGTTTTGGTCTAAAGACCTCAGGGACTTTTAGGCTTCCAAGCAGCCAAAAAACCTATACAATTCAGGTTAAAAGCTCGCAGGGCAAGGATTTGTATGTCCAGTCAGCCAGGGTTAAGGTGAATTTTTAAGTGCAGGGATGTCAGGATTCGAACATGAAAAAAAGGTTTTGGAGACCTCTATGATA
>CAZWTE010000035.1:0-11669 GCA_964637465.1 uncultured Gammaproteobacteria bacterium
GTGATTTAAGATATAAAACTACCTGGTTGTCTTCTGTAAGTCTGAATAAAGGAGTTTGATCTTGTGAATTTACACCCATCTGCCCGGCTATGGCATCCAAATAACCCATATTTAGGGATGATGTCAGGGACGGAGTTGTAAAAGGATAGTTGGCTTTGCTATTTTCAGCCACATAGAATCCTTGGCTTTTCAGATAATCGGTAAACTCGGAGTTATCAAAATCGAAATAATCTTTCAGGGTGCTGCTGCTGGCATAACTGTCAGGAATAATATAGTAAATATCCGGCCTTTTAGGATTTAGTGTTTGAAGAGGTTGCGAAAATGACAACTCTGAATTTTTTATCTCCTTTTTTCTTGCCAGTTCACGATAAGTTATATTGATCGAGGGATAAATTAATATAGCAAGAGATATGATATTTAAAATCAATGTGGTTTTCATAAACCTCCTCTGTGTTTTTGCAAACTTTATGGTGATGAAAGAAGCAAAACCGGCCATCACCAGAAGATAATATACGGCCGGGATATGAAACCAGAAAAAGAGCCTGTCAACATAAGAATAAGAGAAAAACATTAACAGTAATACAGAAGTGGTAATGGCAGAAATTTTTCTATGCTGAATTATAAAGTTAATCAAAACCCAAATCAAAACAGCCAGCGCAAGGGAGAGAATCAGCGGTTGTCCAATCTGATTGATCGTTATTTCGCCGATATTTTTTGAAAGAAGGAATAAGGTTGGAAAAAAGGCAAATAATATGGGGTGGATAGGTATGCACTTAAATCTTTCCATATTTATTTTGGAAAACCAGTGAAAACCAATATAATATAATTCTAAATATATATCAATTAACAAAATATATCTCGCTATTAAGATTTACAATCATATAATATTAAGGATTACTCCGAAGAATTTAGACCAAACGGGTGGTAAGAAACATTCTTGGGTAAGGATCCTACATCGATCATTCTCCATGGATCAATTAATATTTTTGGTGTTGTATCAAACCAACTTTTCTTTAAATCCTTAAATTGGGGCCAGTTTGTGGCAATCACCAAAACTGTAGATTTTTTTATACAAGACTTAATATCGCTTACATAGTTTACGCTGTTATTAAAAACTTTTTTTACATTCTCCAAAGCAACCGGATCATGCAAATAAATTTTCACTTTTTTGTTTGTTAGTTCTTTTACCAAGGCCATACCAAAAGATTCTTCGATCACATCAGTAAACGGCTTATACGATAGTCCTAAAATGCCGATTGGGGTACCTTTCTTTACCAGGTCTAATATTTTCTTAACCAGCCGTTTTGTTTGCCTGATATTTGTTTTGTGGGTAGCCAAAGGGATATGAAAATTCGCTTTTGACCTCCTGGCCAAAGAGATAAAGGCCACGTTATCCCGTGGAAAACAGGGTCCGCCAAATGCCGGACCGCCCTTTAGGTATTTTTGGCCGATTCTGGAATCCAATCCTAAAGCAGAAGTTACCACATCCACATTCCCGCCCGGCAATTTCTCGCAAATCTCAGACAGCATATTGGCATAAGAAATCTTGGTAGTCACAAAAGTATTGACGGAAATCTTCGTCAGTTCCGCATTAATAAAATTCATCCTGGCAAATTTGGGCTTGTTATTACAATATTTTTTATAGAATTTTTGTAAAATATCTCCGGCTTTTTTATCAGACTCGCCTATCAAAATAAAATCCGGATTTAATAGGTTGTAGATAACACTACCCAACGCGATAAACTCCGGGTTGTAACACAAACCAAAATCCCGGCCGCAAACCTTACCGCTTTTTTCCTCCAGGATTTTTTTCATTGCATCAGTCGACCCCGGCATCACCGTGCTTACTAATACTACCAGGTGATAACTTTTCTTGTTTTTTAAAACCAAAGCAATATCTTTTATCACCGCCTCCACAAATTCAGTGGAAAAATATCCGTTTGCCTTCGAAGGAGTCGGGGTAATAATAAAAGTCATGCCGGAATTTAGTATTGCCTCTTCTATGTTGTCAATCGGCATTAATCTGCTTTTAAATTTTTTAAAAAGACCTTTAAGCCCTGGTTCGTTTAAAAGGGTTTCCCCTTTTTTCAAACTGTCAATTATTTGTTTATTAACATCAACCCCGTAAACAAAATGCCCTTTTGAGGCGATTGTCGCCGCCAAAGGCAGTCCCAGTTTACCAAGTCCAAAAACAGAGATGTTCATAGTAAAAACTTTAAAAGTTTAATATGTCCTTACTTTAAATTCAATACTGGATATTAATTTTTGAAACCGTGAGAAATAGGTATTCTTCTGCCTAATCCGAAAGCTTTTTTCGTAACCTTTATGCCAGGTGCGGCTTGTCTTCTTTTATACTCGCTTCTATTTATCAAATCAATAATTTTCCTTACCAGTTTTTTAGGGTATTTTTTTGATAATTGCCGGAATCTTTTTCTTTCTTCTACTATTTCATCAACCAAAGGCGCGATTAATTTATAAGACCCTCCCAATGAACCTTCATCTGTCTGGTTTTTCCTCAGTTCCGCAGTAGGAACTCTTTTAATAACCGTCTTTGGGAGAATTTCTTTTCTGTTTATCTCATTAATATAATTTGCCAATTCATAGACTTTTAATTTATTTACATCAGCTAAAGGGGCAATCGCCCCGCACATATCACCATATAATGTACTGTATCCCAATGCGGTTTCAGTTTTATTGGCCGTAGATATAACAAGCCCATTAAACTTGTTGGCATGAGCCATCAGGATTACCCCTCTAAGTCTGGCCTGGATATTTTCCTCTGTAATATCAAAAGGTAAACCGTTAAATTGTTTTTGTAACAACTTTAAAAAATTGTCATAAATTCCGGCTATCGGGATAACCTCAAAATTTATTCCTAAATTCTGTGATACTTTACGGGCATCTTGTAAACTTTGCTGGCTGGAAAACGGCGAGGGCATATAAATACCTACCACATTTTCTTTACCGAGAGCACCTGCGGCAATTACAGCTGTTACTGCCGAGTCAATACCGCCTGAAAGCCCGATAAAAGCTTTTGTAAAATTGGTTCTTTTAAAATATTCTTTAATTGCCAGAATCAAAGCTTTGTAAAGCTCTTCTGTTGGATTATACAGAGGCAACTGCAATTTTTTTTCATTTTTCATCAAATCATCTAAATTAAAATAAAATAACTCTTCCTCAAACTGCCTGCCTAAATAAGTTAATTCTCCTGATTTATTAAAAACCATGCTCTGGCCGTCAAAAATCAGTTCCCCGTCATATCCATCCTGAACCCCCACCGTATTGACATATATAAAAGGCACCTGGTGGGTTTTGCTGACCTTTTTTATCAACTTCTCCCTGTCAAACCTTTTACCGGTATAAAAAGGGGAGCCGGAAATATTTATTAAAATATCCGCCCCGTTTTTAACCAAATCATCCGATACTTTGATAGGATAATGTTCATCCCATAAATCCTCGCAAATCTGTGCCCCGATTTTTATCCCCAAAAAATCAATGATCCCGCTACCTCTTCCCTGGGCAAAATACCTGTTTTCAAAAAACACATCATAATTCGGGATTAAGGTTTTGTCGCAAATTGCCAAAATTTTTTGGTTACAAATCACAGCTGCTGAATTATACCGAACCGGCGTTCCGTCCGGACCGGTTTTTTCCTTATCCTGGTCTATAAATCCCACAATCACCAATATATCCTTTGTATGTCTAATAATCTCTCTTAATGCCTGTAAATTTTGCCCAATAAACCCCTGGTGCAGCATTAAATCCAAAGACATATAGCCCGGGATAGCCAGCTCCGGAAAGATAATAATTTTTGCGCCGGCCTTTTTGGCTTTTACAATATTGCCGATAATTTTTTTTGTATTAGCTGTTATTTGCCCCGGATCAGTTGATATTTGGGCAATTGCCAGTTTAACGGATTTTTTTAGCATATTTTTTAACATATCTTTTAACCAATAATAAAAATAAAACTCCCGAAAGTAAAAATAGGGAATATTTTGAAATTTTCGCTCCAATATCAGCGATTACCTGAGGCTTGTAAATTATGGCATATTCTTCTGATCCGTCAACTTTCCATAAATTGGCATACCCGTTAACAACAAAATGACGATCTTCTGTTACTTGATCTTTTTTTAAAAGAGCCAGATCTGCAAACAAATTTCCGGCAACTTCCTCACGAACCACTCCAGGTATTAACTTCCACTGATTATCAAATGTTTTACTCAGCAAGATTAACCCCTCTTGACTGCCTGCCAGCTTAAGCCAGTATCTGGTGTTACTGTATTTTTGTTTTTCGGCAATATCTGCCTCTGTCTCTTTTAGTAAAGTAGTCAAATTTTTTTCTGGGTTTTGCGTAACTACAATAAATCCCTTTTTATCAATCTGGTCTGATTGCCTGTTCGTCTCCTCGAACAACTGCGGAATATTTGCTACCTGCACTAAAGAAGATAAGGTTCCGAATTCGGGAGGAGCTTTATAACCGTTAGGCTCAAAAATCTGCAGGTTTCCAAAAGTCTTAATAAGATGAAACATATTAATCTTCTCTTCCAAACCAGGATTTACTGTTATTTCCTTAAGAACAATCTCTCCTGCGCTTAAATTGCTTAAGCCTTGCTGTCTTGCCTGGATAATAATCTGCTGAATCGCTCTATAGTCAATGTTGCTGTTGTATTCGGTGGGCACGCCCAAAGGCAAAATTATTTTGGTAAAATTATCGTCCTTGGTTCGGTATTCCTCGGCTATCCTTCCATCCCAACGTACCATAGTGTTGTTTATATCCCTGATTAAAATATCCAAAAAAGCGGAAACATCTGTTTTAAGAGTAATAACCAAATAGCGTGCTCCGCTTATATCACTTTTCTCAACTGGCACCTGGCAAACTATCCATGCAGCTCCACCACTGCTCGAACTGGCAAATTGATCCTGACAAATTTTCTGTGTTCCGGCAATCTCTGAAGGGGCGTAAACAGCTTCAGTTAAAAAACTGCTATGCTGTTTCTCCTGATCCATCAACATTACCGCGTCCTGTCTATTAACAAGATATTTGACCCGTAACAACTTCAGTGCAGCTGCTAAATTCATTCGTTCAAGATACTTCCGAATACCGCTGATATATTCAAAAGAAAAGGATCCCGACAGGGTGTTTGAAATTGTTGGCTGATCTAACAGATAGATCATCGGATCAGATCCCTGATACCTACTCTCACCCCACTGATAAAATGCTCCATCGCCGCTCCATAAAGGCGCCATCATCACCCTTTCATCACCATTATTCTCCTTAAACCACTCATTAAGATCATTATAGTAAGTCGGTACCGATAAGCCGATTTTTTGATCAGGGCCTGCAATCACCCGACCTGTCCATACCGGCCAGGCAAAAATACCACAAATTAAAATAAGTACGGTTGCAATGGCAAATTTTTTGTACTTATATTTTTCAAAAAACAAAACCAGTCCGTAGGAAAAAATCAATGAATATCCCAATGCATAAACCAAACCGAATTTTTCAAACGGATTCCTGAAGGCCTGAAGAACCGGAAACCCCTTAAAAAGCATTATAAACAGCCAGCCAAAAGGCGGATTCGCCCCTAAGGAAACTGTCAATCCCAATATTAACAAAAAAATATAAAATCCAAATCCCGGGGGTCTGTTTCTAAAAAATTTAATTAAGCCGAATGTCAAAAAAACCGGCAGCAGAATACTGATACTCTGGAAAAAAAAGGACGAATAAACTGAACTTAATGCACTGGGGTCAAAAAAGTATGTTTTATGCAGCAGGCGCAAAACCATATCCGGAGGAAAATTCCTGCTTACTCCCAAAAGTGTCCCCAAATTTTCCTCTGAACCGGAAATACCGGAAGAGTAGATGTTTCCTGATGAGGAAAAAAGCGGCATCAGCCACCACGAATTAACGATAGTCCAGAGAATAAATGTTATGCCAAAAAATAGTATTCCAAAATTAGATCTGTTAAATAAAAGATAGATAAAAAGAACTATCCAAAAAACTATTACAAAAGTAAGATAACCGAAAGACCATGAGAAAAGAAGCGAGGCAAGTGCAATCAAGACAGAAAAGATTAGGCTTTTTTTCTTTAATCCCAGCGCGAAAAGAAGTAACGCCAGAGGAAGAAGGGCAAAAGAGGCCTGCTGAGCCGGCTGTCCCCGGGCCCAAATTTGGCTCATTGTAAACGGATTAAATAAATAAAATAACGCCGCTATCAATGAAACCGGATGATTTTTCTCTTTTAAAAAGAACAGAGAAAAAAAATAAACAGACAAAACTCCTGTTAAAAGGATAATAAAAAAATAGCTTGCCTGAAGAATTACGTTTGGAATCCCTATATTTTCAAGGATTGAATAAAAATATAATAAGCCGGCTGACGGCAGCCAACCCAGCGTTGCGCCTCCTGTCCCGTATTCAACCCAGGTTGTTTTAGATAAATTTAAGGCAATAGAAGGACTGTAAAAAGCTAACCCCGCATCCCCTCCTCCTAAAATACGTCCTTGCCTAAACCAAACGAAAGTTAACAAAAAACAAATGGTAATCAGGATATAAATATATTTCATCCAAAGAAATAATATGCTGTATAATCCGAAAATACAATATAATCTTAAATTATGAAACTAATAAGAAATCAATCCGAAATATTAATGCTCACTCATTATACTAATAGGTCGGAATCCGGCGAAGATACGGACATGCGGATACTTCGTTACTTGAAAGAAAAGGTTAAAAAAATTGTCCTGGTTACCCACCCTCTTCCTGAATTCGGCCACCATACTTCTTATTGCTTGACTTTTATTAACGGTCAAAAAGTCAAAGAGTTCAAAGCCTCAGTTTACAACGGCCCGGAATTTTTAAAATACCTGCACCATATGATTATCACCTATTATTTCCTCTCTAAAACAGGCTTCTCTTTCCATCTTTGTATCGCAATGGAAAATTTATCATTCATCGCCATCCTGCCGCTACGTTTGATTGGCCTGGTGAAAAGATTGGTTTATTATTCCCTGGATTTTGTCCCGCAGCGTTTTAACAATCCTGTCTTAAACCGGCTTTACCGTTTTATGGACAAAACCGCCTGCAAACTTTCAGATACTAACTGGGTAATGGTCAAAGAGCAAATTAAAGAAAGGAGACAATACGGTATTACTCGTTTAAATAGTGCTCCGTTTGATATCGTGCCGATTTGTTACGATACTCAGAGTATTAACATCCGGTCTTTGGAGAAAATAGATTACTACAATATCGTATATACGGGGGCAATCAGAGAATCTATGGGGCCCCAACTGGCTGTCCAAACTATGCCATATCTGATTAAGAAATTTCCCAAAATTCACCTGACCGTTATTGGTTCCGGAAAATACCTTGACCAGCTAAAAGACTTAGTGAATAAATTGAAGTTAAAAAAGTATGTAGATTTCACCGGGTATATCGAAAGGTTTCAGGATATGACTGACTTGATAGCGCAAAAAAGTATCGGCCTGGCTCCTTACCAGCCAATCCCGGGCAGTTTCAGCTACTACTCGGACCCGAGCAAAATCAAACTGTATATGTGCTGCGGTTTGCCGGTAATTACGACTAGCGTCGCCACTATGGCAAGGCTCGTTTCGAAAACCAAAAGCGGGCTGGTAATTGATTATTCCGCAAAATCTTTGGCCCGCGCGGTTATCCGTTTGTTAGAAAATCAGAACAGGTATAAATCATATAAAAACTCCGCCATCAATCTTTCGGAAAAATTTAATGTAAATTATACACTAAATAATGCTTTTAAAAAAATACCTGATGTGATAAAAACAAAGGCATTAATATGAAAGTCATTATACTTTGCGGCGGAATCGGTTATAGACTGAAGGAAGAGACTGAATTTAAACCTAAACCCATGGTATTTATCGGCAATAAACCCATACTTTGGCATATCATGAAAATTTATTCTTATTTTGGGTATAACGAATTCATTATTGCCTTAGGCTATAAAGGCGACTATATTAAAGAGTATTTCCTCAACCAAAAATATTTTGCTGATAATTTTACTCTTCATACAAAAACCGGGTATTCCAAACTTCATAGGGATTTTAAGGATAAAAGTAAAGATGACTTTAAAATTACCTTTGTAGATACCGGCCAGGAAACTTTGCCGGGCGAGAGGATTTTAAGAGTAAGGGACTTTATACCGGAAACTGATGAAAACTTTATGGTTACCTATGGAGACGGCGTTGCCGATGTTAATATCAAGGATTTGGTTAAATTCCACCACAAAACTGGTACCATCGGGACAATCACCGGTGTCCACCCCAGAAGCAGATACGGGCTTTTGTCGACAAATAAAAATAACATCGCGGTAAAATTCACCGAAAAACCGGTCTTAAAAGACTGGGTCAACGGCGGGTTTATGATTTTTAAACGGGAATTTTTCAAATACATCCGCAAAAAAGAGTTTGAACACCAGGCAATGAAAAGACTGGTCAGGGCAAAACAGTTGTCAATTTTTATTCATCAAGGCTTCTGGCACTCCATGGATACTTATTCAGATGTTAACAGCTTAAATAAACTCTGGCTGGAAGACCCGAAGTGGAAGATTTGGAAATGATGACCGGCAAAGACGTCGAAGAAAAAGATTTGGAATATATCCTGTCTAAGACAAAGGAAGAATTTAAAACCCTGGGAGGTAAAACAATTCTTTTTACCGGCGCCGATGGTTTTTTGGGATATTATTTCTTAAAAACCATCATTGCCTTTAATCAAAAATTCCCAAAAAAGAAGATTCAGATCTTTGCGCTTGATCTTTATAAGGCAGGCATTCCTCAATGTCTTAAAAAAAGTAATGTCAAAATCCTAAAAAGAGATATTACAAGATACAAAATTTCCGCAAATACTGCTTTTGACTATATTATCCATGCCGCTTCTATTGCCTCCCCGACTTTTTACCGGCAATACCCGGTAGAAACAATCAACGCCAACGTACAAGGTCTTTACAATATTCTTTTTTATATGCTTAGTCGGCAAAAGAGGAGAAAGAAAATTAAAGGGTTATTATTCTTCTCTTCCAGTGAAATCTACGGAGATCCGACGGAAGGAAATATTCCTACACCGGAAAGCTATCGTGGCAATGTATCCTGTACAGGACCCAGAGCTTGTTATGATGAATCAAAAAGATTCTGCGAGACTCTTTGCGTAAATTTCGCAACAGTCTATAAACTTCCGATAAAAATAGTCCGCCCGTTTAACAATTTCGGACCCGGTTTAAAATTAGGCGACAAAAGGGTTATTCCGGATTTTGCAGACGATATCTTACACAACCGAAATATTACAATTCTCTCTCAGGGAGCGCCTACCCGCACTTTCTGTTACATAGCTGATGCAATAATTGGATATATCAAAGCACTAATAAAAGGCAGTCCAGCGGAAAGCTACAATATCGGTGTCGAAAAAGAGGAAATTTCTATGCTTAGTTTAGCAGAAAAAATGAAAAATATAGCAAAGAAAAATTTTGGATATTCAGGCAAGGTAGTTATAAAAAAAAGCAGGGATAAGAATTATCTCACTGATAGCCCAAATCGCCGCTGCCCAAAAATAGCTAAGGCCAAAAAGGAATTAGGGTTCAAACCGGAAATCACTCTGGAAGAAGGTTTATTAAATACTCTCTTCTGGTATCGGGATTTAGGTAAAAAATTATGAAAATCGCCATCGTGGGAACTGGCTACGTAGGTTTAGTAACAGGCATCTCACTTGCCTCACTAAACCATAATGTCATCTGTATTGATCAGGATCAAAACAAAGTAGCAATGATTAAAACCGGCAAGTCGCCTTTTTATGAACCAAAAATTAATAAGTTACTAAAAAGGTTTTTAAGGAAGAAATTACTATCTGCCACCGGAAACCTGCAAGATAGCGTCAAAAATGCTGATATCATTATTATTGCTGTAGGGACTCCGACAATAAAAAACAAAATAGATTTATCTGCAATAAAAGAAGCCGCCAAACAAATAGGAAGAGCGTTAAATGGATCTTCAAAATACCGGGTGGTAGCTGTTAAATCAACTGTTCTGCCGGGTGTTACTGAAAAAATTGTTAAACCAATCCTTGAAAAGAATTCGGGCAAAACAGCCGGAGAATTCGGTTTAGTCATGAATCCGGAGTTTTTGCGGGAAGGTAGTGCTTTGGAAGATGCGCTGCACCCAGACAGAATTGTTATCGGACAAATAGATGCAAAAAGCGGCAGGCAATTTGCAAAAATTTATATAAAAATTTCAACGCCGAAAATCTTTACCAACCTTTGGACTGCCGAAATGACAAAATATGCCTCAAATGCTTTATTTGCCACACTGATAAGCTTTTCAAACGAAATTGCCAGGATTTCCGAACATACCAGAAAAATTGATGCGGTAGATGTTTGGCAAGGTGTGCATCTGGATAAAAGATTCAGTCCTGTCATAGGGAAAAGAGGAATCAAGCCGGGTATATTAAACTATATTTTTTCTGGTTGCGGTTTCGGCGGCAGCTGTTTTCCTAAAGATATAAAAGCCTTAGCTTCTTTTTCTCATCAGTTAGGTATTCGGGCAGAGCTTATTGAAAGCGTAATAAACATCAACAATACCCAACCAAAACGCATAATTTACCTTTTAAAAAATGTTCTGGGGAAAAGATTAAAAGACAAAAAAATTGCTGTTTTGGGTCTGGCATTTAAACCGAATACCGATGACACCAGAGAATCTATAGCGCTTCCGTTAATGGAATCTTTACTTGCGGAAAAAGCAAAAGTTTTCTGTCATGACCCTATCGCCGTCATCCCTAAACATCTGGCCGCTTTACCGATCATTAGAATAAAAAGCCTTGAGGAGGCAATCAAAGGTATGGATGCCGTAATTATAACAACAGCCTGGAATGTGTATGCTAAGTTAAAACCGAAATTTTTTAAAGATCATATGAAACAACCGATTATAATTGACGGAAGAAGAATATTTGCCAAAGAATTGTTTATTAAAGAAGGTATAAAATACAAAGGCATTGGATTTAACCCAAAATGATTACTAAAGTTATCAAAAAGGATATCTCGCAAATCCTAGAAGAAATGAAAAAAGACTTACCTTTGCTTGAAGGTAAGAATGTTCTTATTACCGGAGGGGCAGGCATGCTAGGAAGTTACCTCGTTTATACATTAATGGCGGCAAACGAACAAATCCTTAAAAAACCTACCAAGCTTTATCTTGTTATAAGGAGTAAAAAATCCCCTTTTGGGAAAAACAAAAATATCCGTTATCTCCATTCAGACATTGCAAAGGAAGTCCCACACGTCAAAAAGATTCACTATATTATCCACGCCGCCTCAAAAGCCGCCCCTAAGTTCTATTTGAAAGACAGAATTGATACTATCAATACCAATATTTTGGGGCTTTACCATCTTTTGCAGACATCAGATAAACACCTGAAAAGTTTTCTTTATTTTAGTTCATGCGATGTTTATGGACAGCCTTCGAATAATAACCCCATCAAAGAAGATTATATCGGGCAAACTAATCACTTAAGCCCTCGCTCTTCTTACGCGGAAGCGAAACGGGCTTGCGAAACCATCTGCATGAACTATTTTTGGGAGAAAAAACTTCCGGTAAAAATTGCCCGAATCTTTCATACTTTCGGGCCTGGTCTATATCTTAATGACGGCAGGTCATTT
>CAZWTE010000036.1:0-11458 GCA_964637465.1 uncultured Gammaproteobacteria bacterium
GGGCTGATGCCTGGCCAGTGTCCGAACGTTAAGGGGAGGTGTGCAAGCACCAATCCGAAGCGCGGATGAACGCCGGCGATAACTATGACTGTGTTGTAGTTATAAAATCTAACTATTTGCGGGAACATCTGCTTAAAATGATTGTACTCTCTCTTTTAGAGAAGTAAAAATCAATCATTATTCTTTACAAGGAGAGGCAGACAATCCGCAGGAAAGACTCCGACGATATGTCGGAGAATCCTCAGAGACTACATGTTAGACCTCGAGCATTTCGTAAAGAAACTTCGAGGATGATATAGTCCGATCTGCATGGCGACATGCAGCCGCTTAATGCGGACTCCATTATGGAGTTAACAATCATGAATCGTCCTAAGGTTTTCACATTCATCATCGATGGACGTGAAAAGGACTGGGACGATTCATTCAAATCGCTGCCTCCTATTTCGGTGACGAAATAGTGGTCCTAAAAGTTGGCTATATGCTGGAAACTCTGGTGTATCGAGCATTACAGTGATATACTACAGACAAATTTATTTGTCTGGGCGAATCAATCATTGTGACAATATGACTCGTGCAGACAACCAGCAGGAAAGACTTAATAAGGAAACGGATATCGTATTTATTGGATGGATAACCGGTTTTGTCGATGGAGAAGGTTGCTTCTCTATCGGTTTTGTCCGTCAGCCAGACCGACAAGATAAAAATCGTATACGCAGAGGTTATAGAACAGGCTATCAAGTATTCCATGAATTTTCTGTCACTCAAGGAGCAAAAAGCAAAGCATCGCTCATTGAATTACAAAAATTCTTTGGAGCCGGAAATATCTACCTCAATAAAAGATACGATAATCACAAAGAACATCTGTACCGATATACTGTCCGAAAAAGGAGCGATCTAGTGAATATTATTATCCCCTTCTTTAAACTGCATCCATTAAGAACAAGCAAAAGGCATGATTTTGAAAAGTTCGCACGATGTATAAAGATGGTAAATCGAAAAGAACATCTAACAAAAGAAGGGATAATAAAAATTGCGAGAATCGCGATGACAACAAATCATCAAAAACCGCGAGATCCCCTTATAAGAATCCTCAGATACTATACGCCAACATCCGAAAAAGAAAGCGGATAAGAAATAGTACGGACTGCATGGCGACATGCAGGCTCTCAAGTGCCAATGAGAGCGCTGGTTAATTACCAGTAACGACCCTAGCGAAATTCCTTGTCGTGTAAGTTACGACCTGCACGAATGGCATAACGACTAGAGCGCTGTCTCAGCGAAGGACTCGGTGAAATTACAAGACCGGTAAAGATGCCGGTTACCCGCGGCCGGACGAAAAGACCCCGTGAAGCTTTACTACAACTTGGCATTGCTTTATTGATTTGTCTATTCAGCATATGTGGGAGACGTTGATGCTCTGACGCTAGTCGGAGCGGAGTCGCAATATGAGATACCACGTTGACGTGTTGATAAAGCTAACTTCCTCCCGTGAAACCGGGAGAAGAACAGTGTCTGGTGGGTAGTTTATCTGGGGCGGATGCCTCCTAAAGTGTAACGGAGGCGTTTACAAAGGTTGGCTAGGTTCGGATGGAAACTGAACCGATAGTGTAAAGGCACAAGCCAGCTTTACTGCAAGACCTACAAGTCGAGCAGTTGCGAAAGCAGAACTTAGTGAACCGACCGTTCAAAGTAGAATGGCGGAAGATCAACGGATAAAAGTTACTCCGGGGATAACAGGCTAGTCGCTCCCAAGCGTCCACAGCGACGGAGCGGTTCGGCACCTTAACATTGTTGAGAATGAACCACTCAACATTTATCGGGGTGCGCCGATAGTAATATCGGGCAATAAATGTGGCTCATAACGGTGAATTCTTGTTTGGTCTATGTTCGTGTGGTAAAATAACGACATAAATCAAATAACGATAATACCGTGGGAAGTCGCCTCAGGCGACCCCGTATCGACTGATCCACGTACCATACGGTGCGTGGTGAGATTGAGGCTACCTGATAATCAGGAAAAATAAACCTCAATCATACGCCACCCCCAGCACTTAAGCTAAGTGCTGGGTGAAGGTATAGTCAACGCTGTATGTGAATACAGAACGACACGCGATGTCGGCTCATCGCATCCTGGGGGTGGAGAAAACATCTACCTTCTCTCTCCGACGAAAACGTCGGAGTAATAAACAAGCTCAAAACGGCGAAGGCTTTCATAAAAGGATCTGTATTGCGTACATTGCAGGTCCCAGGTAAAATACCCAATATGAAAGTTAACACCGTGGGAAGAAAATTTTCTGAAGTTGAAAGAGCATACACAGCAGGTTTTCTTGATGCCGATGGCGCCATTATGGCGTGCATCGAAAAACATCAAGAAAAACGCTTTGGATTTAGGATCAGAGTAACGTTGAAAATATCTCAATCAAATAGAACAATCCTCGATTGGTTTTGTTCAAAAACCCATAGTGGGTATATTAGAAAAAACCGCACGATATTCGATTGGGATGTAAAAGATCAGCGTAAAGTTCAAGAATTGCTAAACATTTTAGCGCCTTATCTTCATGTGAAAAAAGAGCAGGCTCGTCTTGCACTTAAGATTCTAAGTATAAAAATCAAATCAAAAGAAGATTTGATTTATGTCGCTCAATTAGCCGATACATTGTCAAAATTAAACGTCCGGTCAAAAAACCGACGTAAAAATTTTTCAACAATGATCTAAGAACATTTTCCCCCTAACGACTGATCTCCGACGCAAAGTCGGAGTGAGATAAGAAACCTTACTTAGGTCTTATCATACGGCTTGCACCTACTTTCTCATTTGTGAAAATGAGAATACGGTGATGGCATAGTCTGATACCCATAGTAATATGGGATAACATTAATGAGCTCCCAAGGGTTTGGCTGTTCGCCAATTAAAGCGGTACGTGAGTTGGGTTCAGAACGTCGTGAGACAGTAGAGATCGTGCTGTCTATAAATCTCACTAAATGCTGGAAACTCTGAAAAGTCCACGGAGACAAATAGAGGACTTGAGAATCTCACACTACTATGGCATTATTAATACATGCCAAGTGATAATGTGTTGAGTGCAGACAACCAGCAGGAAAGACGACAAATATCTCCATGGTACATTAGCGGATTCGTTGACGGAGAAGGCAGTTTTCACATCGCGATTTATAAAGATCCGAGAATGAAAACCCGCATTAAAGTCATCCCAGAAATCCATGTATCTCAAAATAGAAGTTCGCAGAAAGTTCTTGAAGAAATTCGGGACTATTTCCATTGCGGATACATAAAAGTTAATCACCCTGGAAGCATATCAGATCGAACCAATGTGTTTGTTGTGCGGGATCGTAACGATCTTGTACAACACATCATCCCCTTCTTCAAAAAGTACCCCTTACGAACGAATAAGGCGAAAGATTTTCAGATCTTTGCCAAAGTCGTTCGGATGATTGTTAATGGCGATCATCGATCACCTTTAGGCATTCGGAAGATAATATCCCTCGCCTATAAGATGAACGAGCAAGGCAAAAGAAGAAAGGTAAAAGAAAGCGATTTGATAAAATTTGTCGAATCCTCAGAGACTATATGTGAGACTCTAACAAAAGATGTTAGAAAAGATATAGTCCGAACTGTATAGCGATATACAGATCCAATATAAAAGTATTGGGCACCACAGAGCATGATTTCCGTAACAGAAGTGGTTCTAGCAAAGTAACAGAATGTCGGTCTCCTATCCGCCGTGGGCGTTTGGAAACTTGAGAAGATCCATCTTTAGTACGAGAGGACCGAGATGGACAGACCTCTCGTTTACCGGTTGTTCTACCAAGAGCATTGCCGGGTAGCGACGTCTGGTTTTGGATAAGCGCTGAAAGCATCTAAGCACGAAGCCGTCTTCAAGATAAAGTTTCCATGGGGGTAAAACCCCGAGAGGTTGGTCAGAGACGATGACCTTGATAGGCTCCAGGTAGAAGTTCCGTAAGGAATGAAGCCAAGGAGTACTAATACCAACGTCTAATCATAACCACAAAGAGTATTCGTGGTTAACTTATTACCTTGATGAAAACTTTCCGAACCTGGCAATGGACCGCAGCATTTGTGGCATTAGCCGTCTTCATGGCGATCTTGCTTTTAACAACATCGCCCACACAAGCCGGCATGGCGTTTTAAAGCTCTAATCACCAGTTTTTTGCAAGGAATCTCTTCCTTCTAAAAATCTGGTGATTCTAGCGGCGGGGAAACACCTGTTCCCATCTCGAACACAGTAGTTAAGCCCGTCAGCGCCGATGATACTATGCCTTCAGGCATTGGGAAAGTAGGCCATCGCCAGTTTATCCAGCACCAAGGGCTAAACCCCTGGTACAGGACAAATACAAAAAGATCCGTTTAAACGGGTCTTTTTGTTTTGCGACAGAAATTCACAAATCGCGTAGAACGCGGTATTATAATAAGACAAAACTTTAAATAAAATATATGCTTCATAAACGTCATCTTTTCATCTTCATCGTGGCGCTATTTCTGCTATCGGCAAGCTCTGTATGGGCCAAGGGTGCTAAGGGTCCAGATTATCGGGTCGGCGCCGATGAAGTTATTACCTCCGACGTGTACCGCGCGGCCGAAAGTGTGTCCGTCGCCGGTGTCATTCAAGGCGATCTTATTGTCGCCGCGCAAAATATTGAAGTCACCGGAACCGTGGAAGGCGATGTCATTGCCGCGGGTCAAACGATTCAGATTTCCGGCGATGTGAAAGGCAATGTTCGCGTGGCCGGTCAAAATATTATCCTCATTGGGGAAACTGGGAAAAATGTCACGGCCTTTGGTCAAAACATTACCATAGACGGTACGGTGGGCTGGGGCGTTGTTGCCTACGGCCAATCGATTCGTTTAGATGGAGCTATTGCCAAAGACGTCGACACCGGCGGTGAATCGGTGGCTATTGAAGGCGTAATCGGTGGTAATCTCACGGTGCGCGATGACGAGACAACAAATAGACAGGATGGTTCCGATACGCGCATTTTTGATACCGCAACCGTTGGCGGCGATCTTTTGTACTACGGCGCAAAGCCCACCATCGATAATGAAACCTCTATTGCTGGCGTGATCACGTTTAAGGGTTCGCCTATTGATCAAGCAACCAGAGTTGGTATTGGCGTTGCCGCGCTTACATTTGTTGTTGTCATGAAAGTCATGAGCATCTTAGGCATGATCGTCGTGGGCTTGCTTCTTGTTCGCTTCCTACGAAGTGATGTGTTGACGGTTGTTCAAGAAGTCATTGCCCACCCTACGATAAATTTTTTCTGGGGTATTATTGTGCTGATTGTCACCCCGGTGGCGCTGGTTATTCTTGGATTAACACTCATTGGCCTTCCGCTCGCTCTCTTTGGCGGCGTTATGTATGCGGTACTTCTTTACGTTGCGAAGGTGTTTATTGGTATAACCGCCGGAGTCAAAATAGTGGAAGGTTTGTCTAAAACAAAAGCCGAGGGTAATCGTCTGTATTGGGCAGTAGCTCTTGGGCTACTGGTCATGAATGTATTGCTACTGATTCCCTTCATCGGCGCATTCATTTGGTTCTTATGCCTCTTGGAAGTCTTGGGCGCGCTTTCTGTTGTGATTAAAAAACGTCTGGCGAGGAACAAATTCTAAACGCGCATGCGCTATATTACCGACTTCCATTTGCACACCAAATACTCGCGGGCGACGAGCAAAAATTTAGATGTCCGAGAACTCACCAAATGGGGTCATCTAAAAGGCCTGCACATTTTAGGGAGCTCGGATTTTACGCATCCTAAATGGTTTGCCGAGCTTTCGGAAATGCTCGTAGAGTCGGCCGACGGGTTATACCAATTAAAAAAAGAACACTTTCACAAAGACGATTTGCCCTTATCGGTTACCGGCCGCCCGTTTTACCTTTTGCTCACCAGCGAGTTGAGTTGCATTTACCGGAAAAACGATCAAACCCGTCGCATTCATTTGATTATTGCTTTCCCCTCGTTAGAACATGTCGCCGCGTTTAATAAAAAGTTAATGGCCAAAGGCGCAAAGTTAGCTGGCGATGGCCGACCCATTCTAGGCATGGACGCCAAAGACGTATTAGTAATGGCGTTAGAAGTTTGTGATCGTGCGTTAGTCATTCCGGCGCATGCGTGGACTCCATGGTTTGCCATTTTCGGATCCAAATCTGGTTTCAACTCGATTGACGAATGTTTTGACGAATTATCCCCCCACATCTTTGCTGTAGAAACAGGGTTATCTAGCGACCCGCCCATGAACTGGCGCATGGCGGACATGCAGACACGGTTTGTGGTGTCGAATTCTGATGCGCATTCCGGACCCAAAATGGGACGCGAGGCGAATGTGTTTGACATGGAAAAGCCCAGCTACACCGGCATATATGATGCGCTCAAAAACCGCGATAACAAAACGTTTATCGAAACTCTGGAGTTTTACCCGGAAGAAGGAAAATACCATTACGATGGTCATGCGCGCTGTGGCGTATCTTTGCACCCGGACCAAACCAAAAAATTAAAAGGCTTATGCCCTAAATGCCATTTGCCGCTTACGGTGGGTGTACTAAGCCAGGTGGAAAAAATGGCGGCCTACCCTAAAGGCCACACACCGGAAGGTGCGCCAAACCACCGATATATTGTTCCGTTGCCGGAAATTTTATCCGAAATTCACGGCAGGGGTTGGCAAACCCAAACCGTGCAAAAAACCTACATGGACATGATCAAAAATGGCGGCGATGAATTTACCATTTTGTTAGACACCCCAATTAAAGAAATTGAACAATTCGCCGGCGAACAAATCGCAACAGCAATCGACAAAATGCGCCGCGGCGATCTTTTTATCGAACCCGGGTATGACGGCGTGTATGGCGTGGTGAAAATTTTCAAACCCGGAGAGTTAGGAAAACTCCAACCCAAGCAACAGAGCTTACTTTAAAGATATTTATTAAACTGTCGTTCCCACAGAAATCTTTTGTGCTTCGCAGTATTCTGTGTACCGATCACGGCAGCACGCCTCATCGCGGTTTTCGAAAACAAAGCCCAAGGCAGAGACTGCATTTTTTGCTTAAAGCTTTTAGCATCCTCTACCCGGAGTCGCAGTTGAATATCTTTTTCCATATTATTGACCAAAAGCTCGGTTCTTTGTAGTATAGCATAGCACGGAAGAGTGGGTGAGCGGCTGAAACCGCGGCTCTCGAAAAGCCGTAGGCCCGTAAGGGTCTCGTGAGTTCGAATCTCACCTCTTCCGCTCGCGTTCATCATCGCTTCTGTTCCGCGTCCCCCGATGAACATCGGGGTTCGCTTCACATGCGCGATGTGCCCGCTCTCCCCACAAAGGAGTTCTCGTCCCGACGTTCCTCTGGACGAGACCTTCTTTGTGGGGTATGAGTTAAAAAACACCATGTTTACATGGCTCTATTTTTTGTATATGCTAAGGAAGGGATGAACGAAACTAAATTAAGAAATGCTACGCTCGTATTCTTGATAAAAAAATCTCAAAACGAGATAACGGATATTTGTCTTGCAATGAAAAAACGCGGTTTTGGTATTAATAGATGGAATGGCGCCGGAGGTAAAGTTGATGAGAAAAATGAAACGATCGAGGAAGCGGCCAAAAGAGAAACAAAGGAGGAGATTAATGTTTCAGTAAAAAAATTAAATAAAATTGCCGAACTATCTTTTTATTTCCACCACAACCCCGCATGGAATCAAATGGTTCATGTTTATTTTGCTGAAAAATGGGACGGCGAACCCAAAGAGAGCGAGGAAATGAGTCCAAGATGGTTTTCAATACATGAGATTCCTTTTGAAGAAATGTGGCCAGATGATATTTTTTGGTTACCAGGGGTCATAAAAGGCAATGTACTAAAAGCGGTGTTTACGTTCGGAGAAAAAGATCTCATCTTGGACAAGAAAGTAGACATTATTAATGAGTTATGAATGGTAAAAAAATTCCGAGGTTTAGATGTATTGAAAATTAAAAAACATTTACCGCCAACGCGTACCTTTTGACTCTTCCATGGAGTGATGCGATAATAGATGCAAGCTCATCTGTACGAACAACCCCTTCATAAAAGAGTTCCACATATTCTTTAACAAGACAACTATGAACAACATACTAAAAATCGCAGGGTGCGGATTGTTGATTTCCGCCTTTTTCTTTCTTGGTCCCAGAACCGCGAGCGCCGCTGAAATCTATGTTGACGCAAACGCGCCGCTTGGTGGAGATGGAACGCCTGAATCCCCGCTTTCAACACTCAACGAATCGTTAGCGTTAATTGTCCCGGGCGAAGCCAACACCATCTACGCGGTCGGCACATTTGCCGAGGAAACGCGCATCACTCAAGCACACGAAGGAAAAAGTGAAGAGACGCGAACGGTTTTTCAACCATGGCCCGGAGGCGAGCGACCGGTTATTGATGCTAGAAACGGAGATCGTTTTGGCAAACCCATCTATAATGTTTTTTACATTAACAACGCCGATTATGTGACAGTCAAAGGATTCGAAATCGTTGGAGGTCTCGCGACAGATATTTGGTTTGACAATGGGTCCTCGTACGGAGTTGCGGAAGAAAACACCACATGGGGCGCGGGAATAAAAGGCATTTGTTTTCGCAATGCGCCGTACGGAAAAATCCTGAACAACATTTCGTACAATAACGGAGAGCATGGCATTGTGGTTCCCGAGGTATCAGACTCTTCTATTGTTGAAGGAAACACCGTGTACGGCAACGGCGTTTCTGGAATAAATGTCAGTCCAGCGGCAAGCAACGTCATTGTGCGTGGTAATACGACCTATGGGAATAACACGCGACACGTCCAATATGATGGCGGCGGGATCGTTGTTGTTGGACAGCCCGGCGCAAACGGCGCTTTGATCGAAGATAATAATTTGGTTGATGAAGTCACCGCGATAACAGTCGGTCCTCGCGGAAATGTTGTTGTTGCGCGAAATCGGATTGCAAATTCGGAAGACACGCCCTTGAATCTTCGAGAGATAAAAAATAGTTCGATCGTCGGCAATCAACTGGAAAATAACAACAATGGGGTATCACTGGAACGCTCCGAAGGAATTATCATAGATGGAAATACAGTCACGGGAACATTGTATCGTCCGGCCATCTCTTTGAACTTCACAAAACAAGTCGAGTTGAAAAATAATGTTCTCCATCACAACAGTCTAACGGGCATAGGATTGCGCGGCGCGGATGATATTAACATTACCAACAACACGATTCTTGCCCACGCCGCAGGATTATCCATTGACGGAGCCGGAGAAGTCGAGGATCCAAGAATCACAATCTCCAATAACAGTTTCGATGAGAATCCGACAGTCTATTCCATTCTGCTCACGAGTCTTCAAAAAGTGCGAGCGGATTATAACACTTATTCAAATTATAATTCTTATGTTGCCGGCAAACCCTGGACACCAGAATGGGTTTGTGCGCGAACAGGGCAGGAGTGTCATTCTGGGAACGGATCTGACGTTTCTGGGGGAATCGCATGGAAAATAAAAGAGGAGCTTCTTGCTTTATCGCATCACAATGATACGATGCTAGGGTGGAAATCATACGACAATGCTCGATATTACCCAAAAAATTGATTTATGAATAAAAATATGCGCGGAAAAATCGCTTTAGGAAAATACGAACATTACAAAGGAAAACGCTATGAGGTTATTGGTATTGCAAAGCACAGCGAAACTTTGGAAGAGTTGGTTCTTTACCGCGCTTTGTATGGCGAACATGATTTATGGGTCAGGCCATTGAAAATGTTCTTGGAAGAAGTGGAAATTGGAGGCAAAAAGATACCACGATTCAAACTTATTAAAAACTAGAGCTCATCTCAAAAATAGCTTTTTAGCGATTTCAGATGACTGTTGAACCGAAACGCGTGAAGGATGAGGAGGAATATTGGCTAATATTTTGACGAGTCCTAAACGCGTTGCAGGCTAACAGGCGCTGAAATCGGCAAAAGATTATTTTTGAGATGAGCTCAAGGCCTGTCCATCTTTTATAGCGGATTTTGTGTCTTCGTGATACAATAATAATGACTTTATTACTAATTTTTTTTATGAACTGGAAAAAGCTCCTTTTGCCGCCGGTGGCCATTTACGCGGTGATCTTTTTATTTATTTCAGCGTTGATTGGCGCAGACATGGACGCGGATGCATCATGGGTATGGGTCGTCAATCTACTTATCACCATCGTGGGGTTATACCTTGCAACCAATTACGCCAAACCCAGCACGCGCCAAGACGGATTAAAATATGGCGTTGCGTGGCTGGTGGTTTTTGTTGTTCTTGATCTCATTTTAACCGCGCCGTTTGCCGGATGGGACTACTTCAGCGATTGGAAATCCTACGTGCCATACGCCCTCACGCTTCTCGTCCCCGCTATTCTTGCTGGAGGGAAGAAGGCGTAGGTTCTTGATCCACAGCAAAGGAAAACGCATTTTTTGCCATATTTTTTTTCGTATAGTTTTCCTATACTTGCATAGTTTTGCATAGTCTGATATAATATATGCATAGTTTCATACCTCTCAACCAAACCCCATTATGAACAGAAAGTTGATCAAAATCCGTGATGCGGCAATCATGCTGAATGTTTCGATTGATACCTTGCGGCGGTGGGATCGAGAGGGAAAACTCAAGTCTATCCGACTTACTCCCACAGGGCATCGCTATTATGACCTTCGAGACCTCACCCTCATTTCAAGCAATCTTTTCGAAAGCGCAAAACGCTGGGTTATGGCACCCGACCCACAAGAGCCGGAGGAAATGTTCTATTGTCCAGACAGCCCAACATTTCAAGCTCGACTGCATGGACTTGAAAAAGAACTACAAATCGTTCTTGAACTTACCCAAGAGTATTCCTTGATCACTTCCGTTGCAGGAGAAATTGGAAACAACTCTTTTGATCACAACCTTGGTTCATGGCCCGACATCCGAGGAATCTATTTTGGATATGATGTCAAAAGGCGGCAGGTTGTGTTGGCTGATCGCGGACAAGGAATCTTAACGACGCTACACCGCGTTCGACCTGATCTTGCAAACGATGAACAAGCGCTTTTTGTAGCATTTACTGAAACCATCACGGGCCGCGCGCCCGAGGGACGTGGCAATGGACTCAAATATGTACGAGCTGTTGTCACCGATCCCACCAAGTCTATGCGGATGAAATTGTTTTTCCAAACTGGCGCGGCGATGCTCAATCTTCAAAATGGCGATACCGCCGTTCATGTGACCGCCGCGGATGTTTCATTCCGTGGATGTTTAACCTGGATTACTTTTTAACACCATCGTTATGACGATTGAACTAAAAAAATTTGGTACAACATTAACTTCTCGACAGGCTGGGAAAGAAGCCTTATTAGCATACGAACCGATTTTGAAAAACATCGGGTCAAATGAAACGGTGATCATAGATTTTGACGGCGTCAATACATTCTC
>CAZWTE010000037.1:0-2997 GCA_964637465.1 uncultured Gammaproteobacteria bacterium
TCATCTTCAACTATTAATATCTTACTAACCATTCTAGTTTGTACAATTGCGATTATATCTCTATTAATTTAAGAGTCAAGAGAAAATGACTGTTTCTTACTAATTTATTACGGGAAAAAATACTTCTCATTAACAAATCAGGCTAAACTCTTGCTAAGTTCTTACTCCTTTTTAATTAGGATTAAATTTTTTGAAAGTATCATTTTTATACAGTATGAATATACTTTTATGGATTATATTCGGACTAGTAATCGGAGTTATTTCTAATTTGATTGATCCTTATCCGGAACCAAACAAAGGGGGAATGCTGGGTTCTGTAATATTGTCAATTTTGGGAGCAATTTTGGGTGGAATTTTGGGCAACTTAGTGTTTGGTATCGGCATCACCGGATTTAATTTTGCCTCGGCTGCGGTGGCTGTACTAGGAGCAATATCTTTGATGTTTATAGAAAGGGCTTTCGGCAGGCCATGAATGTTTTATTCAACACCCCATTTTTAAAAACACCTTTAATAAAGGAAAGTTTTGATAACAAAATACTGCTGCTTTTTCTGCTGCTGATAGTAATTCTCATGGTTTTGGGGATAATTATTATAGATTTACTGAAACCGGCCTCACACCAAACCTCTCCTCAAACTACAACTGTAACAACCAGAAGCTAAATTGGGTCCTGCCCGCTACTATGGGCTTGCTTGACAGGGCTGGAATGCTTTGGTAATATTCCCACTTCAGATTCAAAATCCGTCTGTTTTTCGCTTCAAAATACACTGCACATTTTAAACAATTATGATAGATACACTGCCCGTATCATTAAGGAATATCAGTATCGTGGGCCTGGTGGTAATTGCTGTCATGCTAAACTACACAAGGCAGCCCCAGTCTGCCCAAAAATTTATGTCTGCAGTAACACAAAAGATTACTAACCCTGAAACCTTTGCTTTTGCGCCTGATTTGGCCCGCAACAAGTTCCCTAATATTGACCTTAAGGGATTAACTTATTTGTCTTTTTTTGACATCCCTTTAAATGAATCCGGGGAACTGAATTACAACTCCCGGGGCTATGCCTCTTTTACTTCTGATGAAGCTGCAGAGCTTTTTAGCCGGGCACGTTTACAAAATATCAAAATCCTTTTAACCATTTCCGCTTTAGACGGAAATATTATTGCTAATTTGCTGGATAATCCCCAAGCCCAGCAAAAACTGGCAGGCCAAGCCGCAGAAGAAATCAGGTATTGGGACATAAACGGCATTACCATCGATTTTGAATATCCCGAGGGAAAAGGACGGGATTACCAGGACAAATTTACCGGCTTTATCAGGCTTTTGACTGACAGCATCCACAAGGAAATACCTGCAGCCCAAGTGGCTGTTGCAGTCCCGAGCAGGCTCGCCGGCGATGAATCCCTTTATAATATGGAAGCGTTGGGAAAAAACAGCGATAAAGTTTTCTTAATTGCTTCAAATTTCATTGTTCCTGAGGCAAAAGGCACCCGGATATCAAACCCGGTGTTTGGATACAGTGAAAATGAGTATTTTGGGAGCATCTCAAACTTATTAAACAATCTGCAAACTAAAATCCCGGGTAATAAATTAGTCATGGAAAGAGCCTGGTATGGCAACGGCCATAACTACCCTCTTTATAAACCTGGCAGCCAACCTGCCCCGGAAGAAAACCGCCTGGCTGCCGAGGTTCCGCTTGACCAAAGCGCTGTTGACAAACTTGTGGCCGGGGTGCCTTATAAAGGCAAAGAAGCAGCCCGGGAGAGCATTCCGCTAATTGCCAAAGCCTTAAAGGCAGAAGGCATTTTGGATGCCAATGTCTTAGCTTATGCCTTAGCCACGGTAGAACATGAAACTGATGAAACTTTCGCGCCGATCGAAGAAATACAGGGACCGATCAATGCCAGAAGGCTGGGCTATGAAGGCGGGGAAAATTTCTTCGGGCGGGGGTTTATCCAAATTACCCACTTAAGAAACTACAAGGAGATCGGGAAAAGGATCGGCTTAGGGGATAAATTGGTTAAAAATCCGGATTTGGCTTTGCAACCGGAAATTGCAGCCAAAGTTTTGGCAGCATTTTTTAAAGACAATAATGTGGCGAATTTAGCCAGCCAGGGCTATTACGTGGCGGCCAGGACCCCCATTAACCCGGATTACAACGGTTATGCGGTAGCGGAATTGGCAAACAAATATGAAATTTAATATACTGACTAAAAGATACATCAAAATATTTTTAATATCCTTGTCTTTAACCTTTTTAATGACGGCCATACCATTGGGTTTTAGGCAAACTTGGGTTAAGCCGGCCTTTCAGCAGGTTGATGTTTTGGAACAAATGAAGCCTCTGCTCGAGGCCCGCCCGAACCATTTTCAAATCAAAAAGGAATATGTGCCGGATGTTTCAGAAAACCAAAGCGGCGCGGAACAGTCTTCAGCTTATGCCGTAGTTGATATGGAGGGCGGACAAGTCATTGCTTCTAAGAATTTATCCAAAAAGCTGCCGATTGCTTCTTTGACTAAAATTATGACTTCGGTTGTGGCCCTGGATTTAGTAAGACCCGGCGAGCAGTTCAGTGTCCCGCATAATGCCACCCTCCAGGTACCAACTAAAGTAATGCTGAGGGCTGGGGAAACATACCGGCTGGAAAATTTATTGAAGTTTGCCTTAATTTCTTCGGCCAATGACGCGGCTGAGGTAATTAAGGAAGGAATAGATAATAAATTCGGACAAGGTACGTTTATCAAAGCCATGAACCTTAAAGCAAAGTTTTTAGGCTTGAAAAATACCCGCTTTGCCAATGCCAAAGGCTATGATAACAATGAAAACTTCAGCAGCGCTGAGGACTTAAGTATACTTTCCGCTTATGCTCTAACAGAATATCCGGAAATTGCCGGTATTGTATCCAGGGAATATGAAGATTTAACCGGCGGGATAGATTATAGGTTTTATTTAAACAACTGGAACGGCCTTTTGGGGGTTTATCCGGGGGTTTCGGGGA
>CAZWTE010000037.1:3007-11403 GCA_964637465.1 uncultured Gammaproteobacteria bacterium
GGTAACACCAGAAATGCCGGCCACACGACTGTTGTAGCATCAGAGAGAGAAGGCAGAAAAATATTGGCTGTAGTGCTGGGAGCCCCCGGAATTATGGAAAGGGATTTATGGGCTGCCCGGCTTTTAGACTTGGGGTTTACAAAAACAGCCGGGCTGAAACCGGTTAATATTACCCGGAACCAGCTTCAAGCCAAATACGACTCCTGGCAATATTTCTAAACAGCTCTCTTACATAATTCTCCAAAAATTCTCACATTCTTTCCACACACACAAATTAGACTCAGAGTGTGAAAGCTTGGCGGCGGAAAATTTTGGTGGCTTTTTTAGCAATTACCGTTTTTTTTAGTTTAATACCGATTATAACCTATATCAGCTTTGCTGTTTACCTTTCTCCCCGGGATATCCTGGTTGGCCATAATGACGGCGGAGTCAAACTGCTGGACAGAAACAACCGTCCTTTTTTTACTCTTTATGGTGCCAAATTCAGAAAAGAAGCGCCTCTTGCCCAAATACCCAAAATGACCCGGCAGGCAATTATTACAGTAGAAGATAAGGATTTTTATTCCCACCCGGGTTTTTCCGTTACTGCCATGGCCCGGGCTTTTATTGATGACATTCAGGGGAAAACCTTGGCCTACGGAGCTTCCACCATCACCCAACAATTGGTTAAAAATTCCCTGCTTAACCCCAGGAAGAATTTTTTAAGGAAAGCCCAGGAAATAGTATTAGCCCAGGAAATCGAAAGAAGATATACCAAAGACCAAATTTTAGAGATGTATTTAAATTCTGTTTATTTTGGCGGTGGCGCTTTTGGAGTGGAGGAAGCGGCCAGTATTTATTTTGACAAAAAAGCCGCCGATCTAACGCTGGCTGAAAGCGCCCTTTTAGCCGGCATCCTGCCAGCTCCCTCACGGATGTCTTTAATCAGCGGAGATTTGAATGAAGCTAAAGAAAAACAAAAGCTGGTTTTAGACAGAATGGCAAACTTAAACAAGATTACAAATGAACAAAAAGAGGCAGCCTTAAATGAAAAATTAACATTATCCCCGCACGAAGGAGATATAAACAATACCGCTCCTCACTTTGCCATCATGGTCAGGGATCAACTGGTTAAGCAATACGGGGAAGGATGGATATCCGAAGCGGGAATCAAAGTCAGAACCACGCTGGATTTGGATTGGCAGAAATTTGCCGAAGACACGGTAGCCAAACAAGTGAAAAACCTTAAAGGAAACAATGTCTCAAACGGGGCGGCAGTAGTTTTAGACCCTAAAACTTCAGAAGTCAGGGCTTTGGTTGGAAGCAGAAGTTGGACTGAAGACAGCTTTGGCAAGGTGAATATTGCCACTTCCCCCAGGCCGCCCGGCTCAGCTTTTAAGCCGATTGTCTATATCAGGGCCTTTGAGAAAAATATTATTACACCGGCTACTATTTTAAAAGACGAACCAACTTCTTTTGCTAACTTTGACGAAACAAAATTTTTTGCCCGTTTTCCTTCCCGGGCAGCGGCGGCGGCTAACTTAGCCAATGATCCGAATGCCTACTATAAACCGGTTGATTATGACCGGAAATACCGCGGCCCGGTTACGGTCAGGCGCGCTTTATCGAATTCCTTAAATATTCCGGCTGTAGCAGTGCTGAAAAAAATCGGCATCGAGGAAACTTTAAACTCAGCCAAAAATTTAGGGATAACCACCTTAAAGGGTCCGGAAAATTATGGTTTAGCTTTAGTTTTGGGAACTGCCGAGGTCAAACTTTTGGAGCTGACCAACGTTTATGCGGTTTTTGCCAATAAAGGCTACTATAATGAACCGTCTTTAATTTTGGATATTACTGATAAACAAGGTAATATAATTTACCGGCAGTCTCCAAAGCCGCGGCTGGCAGTCGAGGAAAAGTACGCCTTTTTGATTTCCTCAATTTTGTCTGACAATAAAGCCAGGACAGAAATTTTTGGCACTGCCTTAAATATTTCCCGGCCGGCGGCAGTCAAAACCGGTACGACTGAGGATTTTAAGGATGCCTGGACTATCGGCTATACCCCATCTTTAGTAGCCGGGGTTTGGGTAGGAAATAATTTCGGGGAAAAGATGGACGGCATTGCCGGATCTTTGGGGGCGGCGCCGATTTGGAAAAGCTTAATGGAAAAGTTTTTAGCCGGCACTCCTGTGGAGAAATTTGAACCACCTTCCGGGGTAGTAAAGGTGGACATTTGCAACAGCAAGCCCGCTGCGAAAATAGCCACATCATCGGCAGAATATTTTATCAAAGGGACTGAACCGTTACAAAAATGCCTGGCTCTTCCACCAACTGCCACCCCGGGCGCAAACACCCGGTAAAAATATTACAAAAACCTTACTTCCTTCTTAACCAACACTTAATTACTTAAGTCATAATTGCGCTATTAACAAATTGCATGTTCAAAATGTTTTCCTACATCAAAAGAGTATTAACTATTGTGTTGATAATTGAAGTAATCGTGTTATTTTCATTTAATGCCGATAAAGGCGTTTTTGCTACCGGCAACAATTCTCCCTCCGAATGCGATGACCCTGATGCAAAAGTTGAGGATAACGAAAACCTTATGACATACACTGCCCCGGCAGGGAATATTATAACCGGGGTCTGTATTAAATCAGGGGATAATATGTTTAATGGTAATGAGCATAGCGGATTATTAGGAAACGGAACCTATGAAAACGGTTGCTATGTTGTCAGCGGCGTTGGCACTGGTACGGTAACTGTGGAAAGAACTACTGATTCATCTGCTTGCCAGGGGTTGAGCCACCTTGATGTTTTCTTTAACCCGGCTCCATCGCCTACCCCAACACCTACGGCGACCCCTACACCTTCATCCAGCCCTTCTCCTACTCCGACCCCATCTGCCAGCCCTGCCCCAACATCCACCCCAACACCTACGCCGACACCTGAACCCAGTCCTTCACCGTGCCACGGTATTTGTGGCAATACCGGGCCTGTGCCCACCCCAACACCAAGCCCAACCCCCACACCAAGCCCTTCCCCGATACCGGTCTCTTCACCAACCGCCGGCCCTACAGCCAGTCCGACCCCGGCTCCAACTGCTGCTCCTGAATCTGCATCAACCCCGGCCCCGGCTCCTGCCGCAGCAGCCGGGGCAGTTGCCGGAGCATCAGCTGAAAGCACGCCGTCCCCTTCACCTGCCGGTGAAGTTTTAGGCGCATCTGCCCGGCTTCCGGAAACCGGAGGAGCCACAGCCTGGGTTCTTTTGGCCTTATTGGGTATAATCTCCGGCTCACCCTTTTTAATCTCAGGGCTTAGAAGAAAGAGTCTGTAACTCCATAGGTTCGCAGGAGACAAGTTTCTGAATTGATATCAGCTCCTCTAATACTAATTCCGCTTCTCAAACCCAGGAAGCCAGCATAATCATATTTAGGCCAGCAATGCAAAACATCCGGACATGCACCACAAATTTCAATACAAGCATTCCTGATTCTCTCCGGCGTAACATTTCCAATATGCCTACTTTCCAACCTTTGGTTATGCCTACTGGCACTTCCTTTTAAATCAAATTCTATACTTCTTACCGCAGTGCTCATAATGACCACAATTATATCTTATAATTTACTATTTATATTTAACAAAAGTCAATACTAATCTCATAACCTATTTCTTTTGAATAATAAAGATTATATCAGGGCTATCAATTGCAGAGGCTACCTGATTAACTGCTAAATGCACATAACCTCCCCTTAATACCCCTAAACCACCCTTTTTAAGAACGTTTAACAAAAGGAGTAAAAAGTCCCTGCAGTGTTGGGGAAGTAATTGCTCGGGCACCTGATCTACAAAACTATTACCGCGATCCAATAACCCGGAATTTAAAACCATATCAAATTTCCCTTTATATTGTTGTGATAATTTTTCACTAAAAGGCCCGGGAATTTCAGTTAGATTTGGTAAATACAATTTTGGAATATCCCCGATCTCCGGATCAATATTGACTACCCTTGCCCCCATCTCAGCCATCACCCTACCTTCAACCCCTCCTATTGTGCAGATAGAGATCCCTTTAAATGGCTTCTCTATATCCTCCACTGCTTTAATTGGAACCATTTTTCCGTAATCCGCTAAGGCTGTATTAGCAGCATAAATAAAATGCCTGTTTTCGTCATAAGACAGATGACCTTCCCTGAAAGCGCTTCCACTAGTTTCCGGACCAAAGTGTTTAACCCACAGTCTTTTCATCTCCCTTTCAAAATCCTTTGGAGTCCGTTCTTCCATTGGTACCACTGCAAAACTTGATTGAAATTCAGCCTTATTAGCCATAGTAAAAATTATACCAGATCTTACTTGAGTCAAAAGCTTAATTCAAGTATAATTTATAAGATTTGCCGCGTTCGTCTAGTGGCCTAGGACATCGGGCTTTCATCCCGGAAATCACGGGTTCGACTCCCGTACGCGGTACTAATTAAGCAAATAAATATTAATTAGCCCGTCATAACAATCTAATCTAGGTTGATTCCAAACTTAAAACATTCGGTAAAAATAGCCCTATAGTTGACGCAGCTTTCAATATAATATATAATTCTTCAAATTATGGTAATGCGTTGGGTAGAAAGTGAATTACGTACTTCACAAGATCCAAAAGATCTTGAGCTTGCTGATAGAATTGCAGATCGCCTAAAGGAAAAAGAAGGTAAGGATATCCCTATTACGGTGAATAATCTGCCAGATTTAACTGACTTAAGTACATTTCAGGCTGAACATCTTCAGATGATGATTGGATTATCAAGGGGAGAAACAGTTAGGGATATATCTGACTGCATGGAAAGAGAAAAAAGAATGAGGAAATTGTATAAGGAATCACCACATACCCCAGAACTTTTAACTCATGTTTGGCAAGAAATACATGTTGATATAAGTAAGGCATTAGAACTAGAATATTCAGTGGAACCCTGCAGAGCTTCGGCAGAGGTAATACAAACCCTCGAACAACAAGGCAGAATGGCGATTTACGTACCAAGACAAATCTATGAACATGGTAAAGGGTGGATATGGTTTACTAACGATTCTTTGTATAAGCAACAACATAGAGATTCGGACTGGTTGAAAGGTTTTAGGGATGAATTTAAGCCCTACGGCTGGTTACATACAGAATCTGCTGTTTCTGCTCCTTATCCTAATACAACTGAACAACAATTAAGATTGCTATTCCATAGAGCTGGACTTTTACCTATGGGGCTTAATTCATACGTTATAACATCACATTTTTTAACCTTTATGTATCGTGAAGCATTAGACAAGACATTTACTCATTCTCGAGTACTATCAAGCAGAGTAAATGGTCAAGCAATGGCCTTGGGTTATACGAATGATTGGACACTAGAGTATTTAATGGGAAGTGATCCAAAATATAAGGCACCAAATCTTGGAGGAAGATCCGTAGGAACCCTTGATGAAACTACAGTTGTTCCCGTAGGCTTAGCTGAATCGGGAGAAAGTGAAGAGTTCCTACCAACAATAAAAGAAGATACAGAACAAACTCCATTCCATTTTGATCCCATTATGCATAAGTTACCTGAAGATCTCCCTGAACAATTTGGGCCTTGGTTGGAAGCTTTTAGAGAAAGATTAGGAATGTCCAAAACTGAATTGGGTAAACGATCAGGTGTAACCTCAAACTATATTAGTATACTAGTAACCAAAGCTGAGAGAAGACCGAGCCTTGCGTTGATTAGTAGAATATCTACAGTTTTATATTTAAATCAGGAAGAAAGTGAGCATCTACTTACTTTAGCTGGTTATCCTGTCAAGACAAAATAACTGATTCTAATCCTTAATGGTAGTTCAATCTTAAATGTTTTTCTAATTGTTCAAGCTGGGATAATAGCAGTAAACTTTCTTCTTTATCTTTAAACAATGTTTTATAATTTAGTTCGAGCCCAATCCCGTTGGGGGTACCAAAAGGGCTATTAAGGAGTAGCTTAATTAGAAACACTAACTGAAGCTAATTAATATACCCTTGCCTTTTTAACCAGGGAAAGATCATCCTTTGGGCAATAATGGATAAATTCTTTTTATCCGATTTGGTATCAAAGTAACCAATTTCTGCTATTTCTGAAGAAGGCTTGGGAGTACCAATTAATTTTCCTTCATACATCCTAATCCTGACTGATGCCCCATCTTTACCATGGGCCACATCTTCAAATTCTGTCAGGAATTTTATTGAAGATTCATCAATCCCGCATCCCACTTCTTCTTTCACCTCTCTTTTTAGAGCTTGTATATCAGATTCCCCTGGCTCCGGTTTGCCTCCCAGGGTAAAGAAAACATCAGGGTGTTTGGCAGAACGGACCTGCAGCATTTTTTGATCCTTAAAAACTCCCAAAGCCACTTTTTGGATCACTTTCATGCATAAACTATATCATGCGAGTACTACCATTGCGAGCTTTCTTGTGATGTCATTGCGAGCGAAGCGAAGCAATCTCCGTTATTATCATTTAAAATATAATCATGAGAACTAAATATTATTATGTCTATATTGCCACTAATAGAATAAATACCGTTTTTTACACCGGAGTAACAAATAATCTGGTGAGAAGAATGTATGAACATCGGGAAAAATTAACATCAGGATTTACGGAGAGATACAATATTAACAAACTTGTATGGTTTGAAGGCTATGAGGATATTAACGAAGCTATAAAAAGAGAAAAACAAATTAAAGGAGGATCAAGAAAAAAGAAACTTTATCTGATCATTACATTCAATCCCGAATTTACAGACTTATACAACCAGATTATTTAAGCTGTATTTTTGATATTTAAGATCAAAATTATTATAATTCTGCAAATGGAAGCCTACAGGTATGCTACATCTAGTGAGTGGCAACTTATAAATAAAACAGGTGCGTTAAAACCTAAACATTTGAACTAATTAGGTGGATTGAAACAGTGAGCGGTGAAACAGTAAATATCTTGATGAAATTTGATGTTCCTATACTAAAACCAGAATTTACTTGCTATATCCAGGAGGGAAATGCTGAACCATGTATGAAATTTGATACTAGAAAACGCGCCTGTTTTTACAGAAGAGAAGATTACATAAACCCTGAGTTTGCAATCTATGAAGAAATACCTCTTTCTGAAATATCTTTAGTTTGAGATTGCTTCGTCAGTCGAAGACTCCCTCCTCGCAATGACAAATAGGGAAGAATACTCATAGCAATGACGGAGAGAGAAAAATATGCTATACTTTTTTGGATGGACACACAAGCAGAATCTTCCCAATTAATCACCCCGGCCAAGTTAGGCATTATTGGTTATGGCATTGTGGGCCAGGCTTTAGCTTATGGTTTTTCCCGGCCGGAGATAAAGGATAAATACGAAATTAGATACTATGACAAATACAAAAAAACTGAATCTCTGGAAAGCGTCATAGAAAATAGTGAATTTATCTTTATTTGCCTGCCGACCCCGATGAAGGAGAATGAGTCAGGCATTGACCTGTCCATTATTGAAAACAGTACCAGAAAAATCACCAAATATACCGACAACACAGACAAAATTATTGTCATCAAATCCACTGTGGCGCCGGGAACCACTGCCAAGCTGGAGAAACAATACCCCAAAAGCAATTTTGCCATGAACCCGGAATTTTTAACCGAAGCCAATTACCTGGAAGACTTTGTAACTGCTGACCGCAATATTATCGGGGCCAATAATGATCTAATTTCCAGAAGGCTGGTGGCCTTATACAGACAAAGGTTTCCGGAGACTAAAATTTTCCAGACCGATACTACTACTGCAGAAATGGTCAAATATATGTCCAATGCCTTTTTGGCCATGAAGGTTATTTTTGCCAATGAAATGTATGCTATTTGCCAGGCTTTGGGGATTAAGTATGAAGAAGTGAAAAAGTTTGTCACGGCTGACCACCGGATATTTGATTCACACTTGGATGTGACTACTGCCAAAGGCTTTGGGGGGAAATGTTTTCCCAAGGACATCGTAGCCCTAATTGGCCGGGCCAAGGATTTGAAAGTTGACCCCAGGCTTTTAGAAACTGTATGGGATATTAATAAAAAAATCAGGTCTGTCAAAGACTGGGAAGAAATCCCCTTTGCGGTGGCGGGTGTAGTGAGCCATCCTGAGCGATCCTGAGCTTGTCGGAGGAGAGTCGAAGGATCTCAGTTGGTAATATTCTTTATCAGCTCTATCTTGGGATTTTCTTTATTATCAGCAAAATCCACTCCCACAAAATCCAGCCTGTATTCCTTCCAGCCCCAATCAATTTTATAAACATAAAACCTGGCTGTTTTTAATAAGGCCCGGACTTTCCAGGGAGTCATGGATTCTTTAGGTAAACCATAGTCATGAGAATACCTGGTTTTTACTTCTATAAATACCAGCGTT
>CAZWTE010000038.1:0-10125 GCA_964637465.1 uncultured Gammaproteobacteria bacterium
TCTCGTTTCTACCATGAAATGGAGCTATACTTTTTTTAACACAATCGCAGCAGCAGATACTTTTCTCATTCGAGTATTCCCTTTTCTCAGAAATTTCACGTGGATCACTGTTGCAACGCTAAAAAAATGAAAGAAAAAATAACTTCAAAGTCTCAGTTGTTCTAGCGCAAGAAATGAACAACCATTCCATACGACTGATACGCAGAATTAATGAAAAAGAACTAGCTTCAGCCATAGCTTGTGGCGCCAGAGAAGCACACGGCGATATTATTGCTTGGACAGACTATGATTTAGGCATTCCACCAGAATTTGTGCCGAAACTGGTTGAAAAGCTTTATAAGTATGATATTGCCATTGGAGTGATACAATGCGAGTGATACCTATCTTTGTTCTTCTCCTCCTAGTTATAAGTGCTTGGATTCTTATAGAGCCTGTTCCACTTTTTTTTGAAATCCACAACATACTACCCAATCAAAGTTTTGCAGCGGGACCACTCATCAACCCATTTTTATCTATTTTCAGCTTAGAAGGAATCGCAACCCTTCATTGCGATGATGCATAATATCTTCTTCCGCTTTCTCCAATCTTTCTTCCAACTCCGGAGTCATTTGGGGAATATCAGAAAAAACCACCTCCCTGGTGCGGATAAAATTCCTTAAAGCCGCATTGATCACATCAGATAACGTGAGTCCCAGATCCTTCGCAGCCTTCCGGGCATTCTCCTTAACTTCTTTATCAGCTTTAATATGAATTACCGTAGTCATATGTAACTAAAGTATATACATTGGTTACATTATTGTCAATTATCCGCTCCCTATTTGCAACATTATTGGTTATTTGTTAATCTGTTTAAGTATGCCGACGGTGTCTGGTTTTGCTAATGACCGGACATATATCATCCGCATCTCTTATGGCGACAATTCTCCGGATGACACTGAAGTACCGCTATCTCCTTCCAGTCCGGAAAAAAGAACTGTCCAGGTCCGTATTCGGAGATAATCTACTGAAAAAGAGTTTTTATATAATTTAAGTATTCCGGATAGCCATTTTCTGCCATTAAATACCACCATTCCGCTCCCCAAAGGTACATAGTATCAAAACCGGTTTTTTGAGCATAATTTATATATGATTCCAGCTTTTTTACAGGAAACAGCCGGGCTTGTTCAGCAAAGTTTTGTGATAAATCACCATCTTTAAACCAGGGCTCAGCCTGTAGTTCCGTAATAATGGTTTTTTGGTTATCCGGGGCAAATATCTTTCTGACCATTTGAGATTTTATATTGTAAAGGTAGGGCAAAATAGGATAATTCAAGTAGCCCAACACCGGATTATAGACATCCCGGTATAAAGATACGCCGACCATGTCAGACAACTGCATCGGGATAATCCAAGCTCCCAGCTCTCCGGAATCTGATACCAGGATGATCTTTGGACTTAAAGACCTGACTAAATCAACTTCCACTTTCAAAAACTCCGGATCAAGCGGGCCGCAGCCTTCCCCAAAAAAAGGCAGCAGGGGTTCATTCTCCACCTGCCAGGCCCAAACCGCCGGGTGGTTTTTATATTTCTCCACTACCTGTTGAATAAATTGTAAAATTTGCTGCCGTTTGTCAGAAGTATTTAAGTTAGCGGCCCAAGCCGGCACATGGCACTCCGGCCAACGAGGCTGCCTCATCCCTAACACCAAAATTACCCGCGCTCCCCTTTTAGCCGCTTCATCCAACAAATAATCGGTTTCGGAAAAATTAAACTGGCCTTTTTCCGACTCTAAAATATCCCAGTAAGTAGGAACCCTTAAATCCTTAACCTGTAAATCATCCAAAATTTGGCGATAAATTTTTTGCCAATCTAATTTCAAATATTTGGCATAGCGGGGAGAAAAAGTTACCCCATACTTCACTGCTTTAGGGTACTGGTAATTACCCTCAAAAATTACACTGCCTAATATAAAAAGAGAGATTAAAACCAATAACCCAATTAAGAGCTTTCCCATATAGCTACTATACAACACTTTTGACGATAGATGATGTAAAACCTGATATAATACACCCCTTATGCGGATTGCATATTTTACGGATACCTTTCTGCCCCAGGTCAACGGGGTGGCCACCGCCTTGGCCAATCAGGCCACAGAACTGGGAGCCCGGGGCCACAGCGTATTGATCTTCACCCCCAAACTGGATGATATCAAAAGACAAAAATTTACAGCTAAAAATGTTGCCGTGGTGCATGTGCCCACTGTGCCTGCCCTCCTTTATCCGGAATTTAAACTGGGGGTTTTCGGCCTGCCCAGAGTAGTCCGGCATTTGGTCAGATTCAAACCGGACATTATCCACCTCCACACTCCCTTAACAGTCGGCATGGATGCGGTGATGGCGGCCCGGTTTTTCAAAAAGCCCCTGGTGGGAACCGTCCATGTTTATTTTGCCGAATCAGGGTATTTACGTTGGTTAAAATATAAACTGGCCGTCAAATTGGTGGACAAGGCTGTCCAGCACTTCTTAAATTTCATGTTCAGCCAATGCGATTTAATCCTGGCCCCCTCCAAAATGCTGGTTGATGAACTTGGCAAAAAAGGCTTATCCAAACCGATTGGCTACTTACCCAACGGGGTGACCTTAAAACAACCTAAGATTATCTCCCAAAAAGAAAGGGATACTATTAAGAAAAAATACGGCCTGAAGGAAAAAGTGGTACTGCATTTTGGCCGGTTATCACACGAAAAAAACGTTGACGTACTGATCAGATCCTTCCGGACGCTTGCCAAAAACCATTCCAACGTGAGTATGTTGGTCATTGGAGACGGCCCGACCAAAGATAGCTTGGTTAAACTGGCCAAAAGGCTGGGGTTGCAAAAACAAATTATTTTCACCGGTTTTATTGAACACCAAAAGTTGATTTCCTCCGGCCTGTTGGGGATTGCGGATGTGTTTGCCACGGCCAGCACCATGGAAAACAACCCGATGGTAGTGTTGGAGGCAATGATGTACGGGCTGCCTATTATCGGGGTCAGGCAAGCCGGTTTGATTGAGTTAGTCTCGACAAACGGCTACTTGGTTAAACCCGGGGATATCAAAGACTTGGCAGAGAAAACGGAGAAAGTATTGTTTGATAAAACATTAGCCGAGAAGATGAGCGTACAATCATTAAAATCAATTGAGCCATATTTTGTTGATAAAGTGGTTGATAAGTTATTAGGTTTATATCAAAAGCTGCCGTAGCACTCCGTGACCCGGACTTGCAGCGTAACTCTTTCTACGCTGTTTAAAGCTGAAGAGCCGGCTGCTTGGGATAAAAAGCCGCACCCCTTAAGTTTGCCGGCCTTCACACCTTCCGGCACCGGTAATTTCAGCAAGATAAACTTATCAATCAGTGCCTGGTCCCACCCGGATAACCTAAAGATAGCCGCCCTGATAGACCGGCGGGCTCCGGGATCAGAAACCTGACCATAAGCTGTCTGCAAATCATTCATATGTCGGGTCGCCAGATCAGTGATACGGGCAGCCGTATCTTCATCTTTTAAGCCGATTATCCCCTTAAGCTCGCTTAAGCCTGCCCAGTATCTCTCCAGCGTTGGCCCGATCAAATCTTCGCGCGGAGTATTGGTCAAACTGTTAACTTCACTGATCCGCCGGTTGGCAAACTCCAGTTCCCGGTCAGCCCGGTCGCTGGTAGCTTTGGCAAATTTCAACTCCAAAATTTCCCGGATTGAAGTCAGAAAATATAGGGGCGAAGCAGGGGTGATGATGAAACGACCCGAACCAGCCCCGTGGGCATAAACAGGAAAAGTTAAAAGTAAAAAGTAAAAAGTAAAAAGTACAAGTAAAAATTTAAAAGTTTTCGGGAGAAAACTACAATAATTTTGCATTTTGCATTTTGAATTTTGAATTTGCACTTCTTTATTCTATCCTTTCAACTCACTTTGGGCAACAATCCTGGCATAATTGCCATTTTTTGCCAGCCACTGCTGGTGGGTCCCCCGCTCCATGGCCCGGCCCCGCTCCATGACCAGAATTTGGTCGGCATTTTTAACCGTGGAAAGCCGGTGGGCAATAATGATTTTGGTAAAAGAACGCTCCAGGGAGAGGTTTTTCAGCGCTTGCTGGATCAGGCTCTCGGAGTGTATATCAAGATGGGAGGTAGGCTCATCCATGACCAATATTTTTGGTTCGGCAAACAAAGCCCGGGCAATGGCCAAACGCTGCCTTTGGCCGCCTGACAACTTCACTCCCCTTTCCCCGATTAAAGTTTGATACCCGTCAGGCAACTCTTTGATAAACTCATCGGCGAAAGCTTGTTTGGACGCTTGGTAGACCCGGTTTTTCACTTTGGCAAATTCCGCCTGGCCGGCCGAATAGGCAATCACTTCCCAAATTTTTCTGTTCGGCACCGGTGAATCCTGAAAAACCACTGCGGTTTTTTGCCTGTAACTATCCAGATCCAAACTCTTAAGGTCATACCTTCCGTCAATAACAATGCTGCCGCCCTGCGGGTCATAATAACGGCTTAACAGTTTAGCAATGGTTGATTTTCCGCCCCCGGATTTACCCACCAAAGCGGTAAAAGATCCCGCCGGGATAGTAAAACTGACGTTTTTTAAAACTCTTTTCCGGTTATAGGCGAAGGTGACGTGTTGAAAACTGACCCGACCGCTAATTTCTTCGGGCTTTATAGCATCCGGCGAATTCACAATACTGGGCTTTTCTGACAGCAGGGAAATAACCCGGCTGACCGGCTCAGCAGCATCAATGGCCCGCTCGTAGATCCAGCCTAACTGGAAGATGTTGGAATAAGCCCGCTCGGTCAAAGAGATCAAAAACACCAAACTGCCAACGGTAATATAACCAAGCCTAATTTCGTAGATACCCACCACCAAAAGCACCGCGTACATTACCTCTATGCTTAGACTGCGCAGGAATCCATTGATCATGTGCAGTTTAAATTCCTTAACGGAAAAAGTTTTAATTGTATCCCAAATTGACGAGAAAGCTTTTGACTCGCGGTTTTCCTGCGCAAAGGCTTTCACCACCGTGATATTGGTCAAAGTATCGCCAATCTCGCCGGAAGATGCCTCATACGCATCATGACGTTTGGCCCTAAAAGTCTGCGTGCTTTGATAAGTTTTAAACATATTAACCACAAAAGGAATAAGTGATACGGCAAATATCAAACCGAAAATCCAGTTGACAAAAATCATAATGACGGCAGTTACCAACAGCTGGATCACCACCGGCTGGCAATTCCAGCCGTAAGTGGCCAACAGGTCAATTAATTTATCACGGCCTTTGTTGACAATGTTAATCTTATTGCCGGTATTTTCCCTCTCGTGATAATCCAAAGATAACTGCAGTAATTTATTAAAAGTGGCCCGGGAAACATATTGCTCGGATTTCCAAAGCAGTCCCACCAAAACAATATCTATCAGATAATCGATGACCAGGGATAAAATCCTGATTCCGATCAAGCCGCCCACCACATAAACAGCTGTTTGAAGAGTCAGTAAACCATTGGTGGAAATCAGCAAATCCAAAATTTTTCCAAAAATATACGGGCCGCCCATCCTGACAACCTGGAATATGGTAGTTATCAGGACAATCAGATAGAAATCCTTATGAAAGGGCTGCAAAAGCAGCCAGATTTTTTGTATAAAATTCATTCTTTTTTTTGATCGTAACATAATTTTTCCTTTAAAAAACCAGCCTTTCAGCTGGTTCCCATAAGTTTTGAGTTTTAAGTTTTGAGTTTTAAGTTTTACTCATGATCTCCTTCAAAGTTACGGAAACCACCTTTTTTTGAGGGATTCCTCCGACTAAAATATTCAAGCTGAGTACGTGTATTGCCATATACAGGTTGTCCTTCAGGCTTTGGGTTGAATGAAGTGTGACCAGGAGTAAGTGTAAACCCTTTGAAGCTGAATTGTCAAGTTTACAGAGTTTTCTTTTTCCCCACAATACTTTCAAACTCTTCCCCTTCTAAAGTTTCTTTTTCCAAAAGCTCCTTGGCCACCTTGTCCAGTTTGATTTTATTCTTTCTTAAAAGATCCTGGGCATTTTTGAAACAGGTATCCATGATTTTTTTGATTTCATTATCTACCGCATCGTGCAGCTTCGGGGATAAATCTGAACCCTCGTCTGTCCCCCTCCATATACCAAACATCGGCCTTTGGACAACACTGATTGGTCCCAGAGAAGACATGCCGTATTGAGTCACCATTGATCTGGCAATTGAAGTGGCTACTTCAATATCCGAGGCTGCTCCGGTTGAAACATCTTTGAAAATCATTTGTTCAGCTGCTTGTCCGCCCAAGGCAGCGGTAATTTGTTCCAGCAGCCTGGATTTGCTTTCATTAAACCTATCCTCTGTCGGCGGAAACATGGTGTGGCCGCCTGACATACCTCTGGAAACAATGGAGATCCGGTGTACCGGGTCAACCTTGGGTAAGCTATGCCCGACTATAGCGTGTCCCGCTTCATGATAGGCTGCCAATTTCCGGTCGTGTTCTGACTGCATCCTTTTTCTTTGCGGGCCTAATTTTTCCTTGGTGGCTGCTTCTTCCAAATCTTTATTATCAATGGCAGTTTTGCCTTCCCGGGCCGCCATGATGGCTGCTTCGTTTAACACATTAGCCAGATCAGCCCCGGAAAAACCTACTGTCCGCCTGGCTAATTTTTCAGTTGAAACATCCTTAGTAAAAGGTTTGCCTTTCATATGCAACTCAATAATGGCTTTTCTTTCATTAAGATCCGGCATTCCCAAAACTACTCTTCTGTCAAACCTGCCGGGACGGATCAGGGCCGCATCCAATAAATCAGGCCGGTTGGTGTTGTGTAATAGAATTGGAGATTCCCCACCAAAAAATGCTTCATTTTCCACTCCGCAAAGGTCATAAACATAACCATTGAATGGTATTTTTTCAATCTTTTGCACTACTGGTCTTTTGATTGGATTATCCTTGCCGCCGCTTAGACTAATGAAAGGATTATTATGTTTACCAAATCCTAATCTATAGGCTATCGTAGCTGCTAGTGGCTTACCTTGTTTAATTATCCTACCTTCTTTAGCAGTGAATGAGTGTATATAACTCTTAATTCCATGCATTCTGCAAAGCCAGTTTAATTCTAGAATCAGTTGTTTTGATATGGATGTAATTTCTCCTTTTCCTTCTTTATCGATGTACCCATCCCCTAATAACACACCTTTTAAAAATTCAATAAAATACTCTTTGGGGGCTTGAAACAAAAATGACGGGACATGTTTATTCTTCGCGCCTTTTCCACCATAACTAGCAAAAAGATCGCCAATAGGTTTTGAGTAATAGATGATATTAACTGCATTATCAGTAATCTGACGTTCTCTATCGGGTTCCAATCCAAAAATAAATCTCATTAAACTCTTTAGATCACGAATTAAATGTTTTTCTTGATCGTTAAAGCAAAAATCTACTCCTTTTCTTGAATAACCTTCTGCAACATAATATCCAAGTAACCTACAAAACTCCGGTGTAATATCTATCCTTTCAATAAGCTTATGGTTGAAATAATGTCTGGAAATTTTTCTCGGCAGAAACATACCTCTTAACCAATTGCCAACCGTTGTTTGCGATACTCCAATTTGGGAAGCAATTTTTGCCTCTGACAAAAATCCATAGTTCTCTGCAGCAAAAATATATTTTTGCTCCCATTCTTGATCTTCAGTGGTATTCTGATAAACAGGAATCGTTAAGGAAAAGTCATCCTGAAATTTATGAAATCTTAATTCTCTTTGAGATTTGTTAGTTCTATTGGCTTTCAGTGGAATATTGACTAGAATGTCGCCCTGCTTAAGCTCGCTAACCTTCTTTGGGACAATACCCTGAGAGGTCCTAATAAATACAGAATGATTACCTGTAGTCTTAATCTTACCACCTAGGTAAGAAATTAAGTAAACTTCCTTAACACGATGACGAAAAACACTTCTGACCTTCTTGAAGGCACTATTTTGAAAGTAAAGCCGACTATCGTTTCGATTATTTATTTTTCTATCAAATCCCAGAGTTTCTATACCAACTACTGACTTCTCTGTGCTCCCCTCATTATCGCAATAGAATTGATCAATAAATTCTCCTATCGGTAGGAGTTTTATATCATCTTTATTCTTTATTAAAATTGGAGTATCGCCTGTAACTGAAGCCGCAACCACAATCGTGGACTCGTTCGGGGTAAAACCATCCATTTCAATTAAGATCTGGTTTAAAGTCTGTTCTCTTTCATCATGCCCGCCGGAAAAACCCATTCCCCTCTGCCGGCCGATTGATTCAATCTCGTCAATAAAAATAATTGCCGGAGCTGCCTTTTTGGCCTGCGCAAACATGTCACGAACCCTAGAGGCGCCCACACCTACGAGCATTTCCATAAATTCTGATCCGGCAATGGAGAAAAACGGCACTGCAGCTTCCCCCGCAATTGCTCTGGCCAAAAGAGTATTGTGTGATACAAATCCGTTAGCTATAAACGAGTGAGTTTGTGGTACAGTAAAGTCGTAAACACGAGCCTCCGAGCATTGAATGTCTTTTACCTGATCAAAGAAAAGATTGGAAAATGCTATTGCTTTTAATTCTTGAAATTCTTTTAATTCTGTGATTGCTGGATCTATTTTTTCGCACGCTACTAAAAACATCCTTAAAGTTGCAGTTGATGGTTTTCTTTGACCTTTTACATAACGTAATAAGTCTTTATGAAAAGGTGAGGATATTGTTAATGAAGGTTTTTTCCCGGATTCTACCAAATGCCTCCATACTTTCTTTATTCTAAATCCCTGATTTGGAACTAAATCTATGTTAGTCCTAACTTTTGTATTATTTAAATATTTAATCAGCAAATCTTGCTTCCTTTGTAATCGGAAACCAATTTGCTCGTAAAATGGAATTAAGAACTGGCCGGAAATATTTAATATATAAGCTGAAGAATGCTGATTTGTGCCTTTTTTTCTAAATTTGTGCATTATTCCAAGATTTATTAATTGAGCACTTATGGCCTTGGCCAATTTCCCGCTAGAGGTACAGTATTCAACTTTACCCTTATAAACCGAACCGTCTGTATCAAATAAACCCTGCAAAAAAGCTACAACCTGTTCTTTGGGAGCCATCATGATATATTCAGGCACTTTCTTGTTGCGAGAGTAATTCTCACTCAAGCCCATATTAATAAGTTGCGATTTTATAAGACTTGAGCTTACGAAAACATCATACTTGCCAGTAGCTTTTTTTATTTGGTAGCCATGATTATCCTGAAAATAACTGCCAAAAGCATCCAATAATTGTTTATCTGCTGTTGTAAAACAAATCCTATCTTTTATAGTTAATCCCCCGTCTCCAGTCAATAAACCTAATAAATAAGCCTGCTGAACTGATATTTTCTTATAATTACCAAACATTTGATCGCCCAATTTAAGCGGAAGAAAATCTTTTTTTGCAACTTGATCTAAACGTTTAAACTTTAAATTACCATTAGAATCCACTACTACCAAAGGGTGTTCGGTGGTACCTTCAATGCTATGACCTAAATTGGTTTTTACATGTATAGTTTCTGAAATCCCCAGGTCATACCAATGAGAAGCCTGCATCGTAGAAGATGTGCCGTTTTCCGGAATAAAGGATGCTACCTTCGCACCGTGTATGACTCCATTGTCTTCTACTGCATAATACTTAGGGATATCCTGAATTTCTAATAATCCCTTATTAGTCCATACTAGGGTATCTCCAGTGACACATTTTCCGACACCCGGAGGGCCTACCAAAAGTACCCCTTTGGGAGTACGCGCGCCAATGTCTTTATATTTTTTCGGACTTTTGAGAAAATCCACTACTTCGGCCAGTTCTCTTTTGGCCTCTTCTGCCCCGGCCACATCAGTAAACTTAATTTGCGGAGCATCTTTAGTAAACAGCCTGGCCCGGGATTGGGCAAAAGAGAAAATCCCCTGGCCGGCTTCCCTGGCATTTTTAAACAGGAAAAACATCAAACCAACTAAAATTAATATCGGCAAAACTGCGGACAGGATGCCTATCCAAGCTTGCTGGATAGATAAATCCCTTACTTCAATAGTGACGGATTTGGGGTCAACATCAGCAGACTTTAAAATTTGATAAAT
>CAZWTE010000038.1:10135-10960 GCA_964637465.1 uncultured Gammaproteobacteria bacterium
ACCTTTCACTTCAGCTGTCACCTTATCCCCTTCCACGGAAATTTTTTGGATTTTACCTTCTTTTATATCCGTGACAATTTGTGAAATAGGGACTTCATCATTGCTGGAAGTGCTTGGCCCTCCTGAAACTTGATAGAAAAATATCAGGGCTGCAGCAGCAATCAAGACATAAACTGCCAGGCCTTTTAGTAAGGACATTACCCTTTTGTTAAAAATCTTTTTGTCCAGATTCAGTTTTCTTTTGCCGTTACTATTTGCCATGGCTGAATATTAGCACACCAGGCGTGAAATTGCCAGGTAGTTAACGTATCTTTGCACCTGAAGGAAGCTCTTTTTGTGGCATTAATAACACCGGTTCGTCTTCTCCGGCTGCCAAAACCATACCCTGAGATTCTAGTCCCATCATCAAGCGTGGTTCTAAATTTGCTGCCACTACTACTTGTTTACCTGTTAAATCTTCCGGTTTATACCATTGTTTTACCCCGGCCAGAATTTGCCGAGGTTTTTCCTCCCCCAAATCCACCCTGAGTTTAATCAGCTTCTTGCTTCCCTCCACCTCTTCGGCCTCTAAAATAGTCCCTACTTTTAATTCTAATTTTGAAAAATCTGCAAAGCTAATCATAGAAAGTAATCCAGTTTCATGGCTTTTTTAACTTCCTCTAAAGTCTTTTGGGCTTCTTTCCGAGCCTTCTCCGTACCCTCCCTCAATATCTTCTCCACCAATTCCGGCCGGGTTTCATATTCAGCCCGCTTTTTTCTGATCGGATCCAGGAAATTATTCAAAACTTTCACCAGGTACTTTTTCACCTCAATATCACCCACTTG
>CAZWTE010000039.1:0-10890 GCA_964637465.1 uncultured Gammaproteobacteria bacterium
ACAATAATGCCCCGAAACCCCGCTTAACCCATTATGCCACCATTAAAAACCTTTTGCCTAAAACCACTTACCAGATTAAAATTATCTCCGGAAAACTTGCATCAGACGGCGGAAAATTCCAGACTGCGCCACCTTTGGTAAACCTGCCGGCTACCGGCATGATAAACCAGACAGGCTTGGCGCCAGTCATCGGATCTGTTACGGCTGATGCGCCAATAAATGAAGGTGTTGTTTATTTATCCATCCCGGGCGCTATTATCCAATCCGCGCCGGTTAAAACAGGGGGGAATTTTTTAATACCTCTATCCTACACCAGAAAAAACGACCTGGCTGAATATCAACCGATAGCCGGAACAGCTGCCAAATTAACTATTTATACTGATCAGGGAGCAGCCAGCATGCTTTTTAATTTAAAAACAACATCAGTACCTCTGCCTCCGATAAAAATAGGCCAAAATATTGACCTGACTACTGCAGACGAAGCTCCGGAACCATCTCCCGTAACTCAAAATCCGGATAAATATGACCAAAATAGTGACGGAAAAATAAATGCAGCTGATTATGCAATCTTCTCCTCCTGTTTTGGTAAAAAACCGGGCGATGTTCTGCCGGGAGATATCTCCTGCGCTAAAACTGATATTAATCAGGATGGGAGAATTGACCGGGCAGACCTTGACCTAATGTCCCAAAAACTTAAAGATTAGCAAAAATTCAGCCTGCGGTTTTTCCAGTAAGCCCGATTTAACTTTAAATTCAATTTCTAAAACACTTTTATAAAGATCTGTTATCCTTCCCTGAGTAAAATACTTTCTCTGCCTGTCAAGTTTGTTCCGAACAAATTGAGAGGCATTTTTGGGAGTAACTAACAAACTCCTTAGTAGGTAAAATACCATGGTAAAAAAATAATGGACATCAAATCCGGCTGCTTTTAGCTTATCCATCTCCAAATAGGCTTTCTTATCTTTAACTGCTAAACAGTCCAAAAAAGGGAATACCGAGACTTCCCTGCCTTCGGGAAAAAATAAGCACTTAAACCCCGGCCATTTTTTAGTATCTATTTCGTGGTCAAACCAGAGAATTAGCATTAAGCTATTAGCATCAAAAATAGTACGCCCCTCCTTTGGAGGCAAGCTTTGTAAATCATCTTGTGGATTTTCCACAATTACCAATCTATCTCCTTCAAAGAGCGCCGTGGATTGCAAGTTTGTCAAAATTGTCCCCAAGTCCTCACCTTTTTCGAAAACCACCACATTAGCAGGATTAAATTTCTTCCTTAATTCTAGAAGCTTAATTCTAGAAGCTTTAATTGCGGGGCCGTGCAGCAGCAGTGGCGTCATATTCGGTAATTTCTCCTACCAGTACCTTTCTAACATATCCCTGGACAATAGAAAAGTCATCATCTTGCGATACTAATACATAGGCTCCCCCGTAATTTGCAGCAGGAGGGTGAACAAATAGGGACCCGCGGCCATCCGGCAAGCCTAACCGAAGGGAATCGTCCAAGATAAAATTGGATGTTTTATCCAACTTTTTTGACAATTGATAAAATTCCACCATATCCTTAACAGAAATATCGGTATCTACGCTTTTACCCAATGCCTTAATTAAATCCGTAACCTTTTGGGGGTCTGCCAAAGTTTCCAAAGACAAAAGCTTATTCCTAACCGCCTCAATCACTTTTTGCTGCCTTTTTGACCGGGCAAAATCAGAACCTTCACCGTTTGTGCCGTGACGCGAACGGGCAAAGGCTAAAGCAACTGCCCCACCCATTTGCATTCTGCCTTTATCAAACCTGATATGCTCATACCTGCAACTAAAGTACTTCATGCCTTTTTTTTCCGCTGCCGCATCAGTGGCAATTTGTCCATCAGCAGTTATCAAAACTTTCTTTTTGCCTGGCTCTATATTTAACTTTTTAGCATCTTCTTCCCCAAACTCCATTTCCTTTTCCTCATTTCCGCATAGATCGTTTTCCTTGCCCTGGATTGGATAAAGATAATCATCAAAAGGGTTTTCCACCTCCACCTCTATTCCGTTTATTGCGTCAATGGCCGCGACAAAACCCCTAAAGTCTACCCTTAAAGCATAATGGACGGGCAAACCAACAATATTACCCATCACAGTCTTGGCTAACACTAAGCCATTTCCCTCAGATAGACCAATTTCATAAGCTGCGTTAGATTTGCTCTGAAGCGCAGGCAGCCATAAATCCCGGGGAATGGAAAATAAGTACACCTGGTTAGTTTTTAAATCATAGGAGGCTACTATAATTGTATCAGTCAAATTTGTTCCATCATGAGCGCCTCCGGCTATCCCCAAAAGCAATATGTTGACCCGCCCGTTAGTAGATTTTAAGGAAGTTCCGGAAAGTATGGAACTGACAGAATCGACAATCGGGCTGGTGCCGGAGCGGGTGATAAGTAAAGCCGCAAACGATATTAAAATGCCGATCACCAACAAAAACGGCATTAATTTTTTAAAAACATTCTTGGCTCTTTTGACTTTAACCGGATTATCCTTCTCTCCTGTTTGCAATGGCTTCAGTTGTTTCACTTAAATCCCTTCTCCGGCGCTTTTGCATATCTTGATAAACTCTCCCGCATCTAAAGAAGCTTTACCAACCAATACACCACTAAGATAATCTTGATTAATAAAATCAGCCACATCCCCTACTGTCACGCTCCCGCCGTACAGAACCTCAAGGCCTTGACCATACTTCTCCTTCAAGGACCGGGCCACTTTATTGGCATTATCAGGGGTATCTGGCTTACCCGTTCCAATAGCCCAAACAGGTTCATAGGCCACAAGCCGGCAATCGGACGGAACAGGTGTATCAATACCTTGCAGGCAAACCAAAGGGACAATCTGATTATTATTTGCCTCGGCCACTTTTTTAGCCACCATTTCATCAGTTTCCCCAAAATTTTCTCTCCTTTCGGAGTGGCCTAAAATTGCCAACTCAACTAATTGATTTAAAAGCCCTACCGGCTCTTCACCGGTATAAGCACCTGCTTCAAACGGAGATAAGTCCTGTGCCCCGACTAAAAGCGGAAAATTACCAACAGTGATAGCTTTTTTTACCTCAGAAAGCGCACTAAAAGCCGGACAAACTACCACCTTTAAATTATCTGCTCTCGACAGACTGGGTCCGACTTGAGCTACCCAATCCAAAGCTTCAGCAATATTTTTATTTGACTTCCAGTTAGCAATAATCCACATAATAAGTTCAAAATTCAAAATTATTGTAGTTTTCTCCCGAAAACTTTTATTTTTTTCCTTATACTTTTGATTTTTAACTTTTTACTTGACCCAAACCACCCGTATTTATCCAAGTTTATCATGAAATCCGCTATAACTTCTATTGGAGTAATTTAAGAAGATCCTCTTTGGAGGTCACACCAACTTTCCTGCCTACCTCCTTACCCTCTTTTAAAACAATAAAAGTGGGAATGCTCATTACGCCGTATTTAGAAGCTTCATCCTGCTTTTCATCCACATTAATCTTTTCTACTTCAATTTTTCCTGCAAGTTCTTTTTCAATCTCTTCGATAACGGGGTTCATTAAACGGCACGGACCACACCAGGGAGCCCAAAAATCAAGAAGTTGCGTCATACGGATAAAGATAATAACATGCTTTTAAAATTTGTAAAAGGGGAAAATAGATGCTCTTTCTTGTTCATTACTTAAAACTTATGTTTTTATAATTTAATACTGTTTGAATTAGATTGAGTTAATTGACAAACTATTCATTATTAAAATACACTATGCTTACTATGCCGGAAATTATACAAACAAATCCTAAAATATTGGGCGGAGCACCAGTCATAAAGGGAACAAGGATCCCTATTGCTAGGGTAATGGCATTAATTGGTATGGGCTATACTTTAACCAGGCTCAAGAGAGAGCTACCAGATTTATCAAAATTGACTAAAAAAGATCTGGCTTCTCTGCTGTCATATCATCAAATCAGGATAACAACATAGACAAATCAAAATTAAAAGTAAACCAAGTTAAAAAATTTAGACTTCTTTTTGATACGGCATTTGCCAGACCGTCTATATTTATAAGATTGGCTAAAAAAGCCAATTTAGCTCATGTTAGATATAACTACAATTTATCCCCACGGGCTGAAGATCAGGAAATTTACGTATTAGCTACAAAAGATAAAAGAATAATTATTACTCAAGATGAAGGATTTAAAAAACAGATTAAATCGAAAGGGGCTGGAATTCTAGTAATACCTCCATATTTAGATAGTCATCAAATTGATGAAATATTAATTAAGTTTATATCCGGAAAAGATCCTGAAGATTTCTTAGGCAAAACCACAAAAATCAATTAATCTAATTAAGACCAAAAATATCTGAGGCCACGAAACATCTAAGTTTAAAAAACAGTACTGTCAGTTGTGTTCTATAAAGGCTTTATAGCCCACAAGCTGTTTGTTGTCTCCTGAGCCTTTGTAGATATTTTTAATGCCGAAGGTTAAAAACAGGCCATTATTGGCATAGGTGATTGTTATTCCTTCCGGACTTATAGAATTTAAGGTTTCTTTAAAACCGGCTGCTTTGAGGCCCTCAATATAATAATTAATAAAATCCTGGGGAAAAACAGCAATTTGAACAGATTCTACATAAATCCCCTCTTGCTCTATCTTTCTTTTACCGGAGGTAAAAATTAAGAGTTTCTTTTGGCTAGTTTCCCAGGTTAATCCGGAATAGAGGCCGGGCAGGCCAGAAGGGTCAGGGGAAATAACAGGATCAGGGATAGAGGGGTTAGAAGGTAAAGAGGGGGCGGTAACCAAAGGATCGGAAGAAATAATTTCTGAAACTTCGATGACGGATTTTTCTTTAGTTAAATTTCCCTTAATGGTGACCTGTTTATTAACATAATCGGATAAACCTAAATCAGGATTAACCGGTTTCAAAATCCAGGTATAGTTATCCGCTGCCTTTAAATAAAATTTCCCGGCAATACAACTTAGATTTAGAGTGGCTGAAAAAGTTAAAGAAACATATTGAGAAAGAAAGCTTAAAAACTGCTGTTAGCCAATTCATAATATAGGTCGCTTGACCTTCTCTGGTTTGCTGTTCTTCTTAATTCTCTCAATCCACGGATAATTCCCATAATACCTATTAAAGCAATAGGTGCGCCTGCAGCTAATCTCTCCGTGGCCATTCCTCCCGGAACTGCCGCCAATCCAGCTCCAATGATCACAAGAGCAATATCCTGAACTCTACCTGCCCAAAAAAGCCGCCGTTCTGCCCGTTCAACCATAATCATCCCATTATATTTCTAATATAAGGCCTTTGTCAATTTTAATAGTTGATGATAAGATACTCCAGTCTTATGCCCTCCTCTTTATTAGATGATCTTAATCCACAACAACAGCAGGCGGTTAAATCAACTGAAGGTCCGAACCTGATTTTAGCCGGAGCGGGATCCGGCAAAACCAGGGTGCTCACCTACCGGGTAGCTTATTTAATACAAGAAAAGAAAATCCCGCCGGAAAACATCCTTACGTTGACATTTACAAATAAAGCCGCCGGCGAAATGATGGAAAGAATTATGAGACTCATTAGTCATATGAGTCAGATGGAGGCTAAACCGATAATGGGAACGTTCCATTCTTTTTGTGCCAGGATATTACGCCGGGAGGGCCAAGTATTAGGATTGCCTCCCGGATTTGCAATTTATGATGAAGGTGATGCTTTGGATGCTATCAAAGAAGCTATGGGCAATTTAAATATTGCCACCCAAAAAACTTCTCCTCATGCTGTCAGATCAACTATTTCGGGCGCCAAAAATGAGTTAATTTCTGCTTTAGAATATCCCCAGTATGCCCGGGGGTATTTCCAGGAAATTGTGGCTAAAATTTATCTGGAATACCAAAAGATCCTGGAACGCAACCATGCTTTGGATTTTGACGACCTGTTACTTTATACAATTAAGTTGTTCCAAACAGACCCCGCAGTATTAACCCGTTACCAAATCCAGTTCCGTTATATCCTAATCGACGAATACCAGGACACTAATCCCGCCCAATATTTAATTTCCAAATATTTAGCCAACCGCCATAAAAATATTTGCGTAGTGGGCGATGCGAGCCAGTCGATATACTCATTTCGCAGCGCTGATTATCGTAACATTGTTAACTTTGAAAAAGACTACCCTGATACAAAAGTATTTCATTTGGAACAAAATTATAGATCTACCCAAAATATTTTGGGTGCCGCCCATGCCATCATTTCCAAAAATAAATCCCATCCTATTTTAAAATTGTGGACCAAAAAAGATGGCGGAGAGAAGATCGAGGTGGTGGAAGTCAGGAATGAAATAGAAGAAGCTTTGTTTATTATAAATCACCTCCGGGGTGAAAAAATGCGCTTACACCTCGGAGGTGTAGTAGTGCTTTACCGAACTAATGCCCAATCCAGGTCTTTAGAGGAACAGTTTTTGAAAAGCGGCATTCCCTATAAATTAGTCGGCGGCGTCAGCTTTTATGCAAGGAAAGAAATTAAAGATGTTTTGGCATACTTGCGGTTAATGCAAAACCCCAAAGACTCTGTCTCTCTAAAAAGGGCGGAAAAAACCGGCAAAGGAAGATTATCAAAGGTAATGGAGCTTTTTACCGAGGTAGACTCTCAATCAAAAGAATATACAACACTAGATTTATTAGACCTGCTTCTCGCCCGCACAGGATACTTGGATTATCTTGATGACAGTACCGAAGAGGGCAAAATGCGCGTAGAAAATGTCAAAGAGCTGCGCTCGGTGGCTGAGGAATTTTCTGATTTAATAGACTTTTTAGAAAATGTCGCTTTAGTGGAAAATGGACATATCCCTCGACGGAAACACCAACCTCAAACCGAAACTGATGCCGTAACTTTAATGACACTGCATTCTGCCAAAGGTTTGGAATTTCCGGTAGTTTTTATGGTGGGAATGGAAGAAGGGTTGTTCCCTCATTCCAGATCCATGTTAGATGTTAGGGGACTGGAGGAGGAAAGGAGACTCTGTTATGTCGGCATTACCCGGGCGAAAGAAAAATTGTATTTAACCTATACCAGGCAAAGGTTGTATTTTGGCCAAAGGAGCAATAACTTGGTTTCCCGATTTTTAACGGATATCCCGAAGGGGCTGGTTATTAGTAATATTGATTACAAAGATGCGGATGACTCTTATGATATACATACCGGCAAGGATGGGGATGATTGGTTAAACGCATAAAGTATGGAGAAATACTTAGCGATTACAATAATACTTTCAGTGGCTTTTTTCTCTAAAAATCTCTTCCAGACACCTGCTATCCTAGGCGCCACTACCCTACTGCCAACAGACACGCTACCGGCTGACCAACCAGTTACCACTGAATCCTCTTTTACCGAAAAATTGCAAGAAGAAACAGAAAGTCTACCTAAGAAAACAATTTACCGGGATGATCCTGAAACAGAAGCGGGAATTGATAAAATTTTAGAGGAGGGGAAGGATGGCAAGAAAATAAAAATTTTAAGAGTAACTTACGCAAAAGACGGCGAAGAATATAACCGAGAACTGGTTTCTGCTGAAACAGTCCCGGCCACAGATAAGAAAATTTTACGCGGCACCAAAATTGTCTGGAAAACCCTAGATACTACAGACGGGGCTATTAAGTATTGGAAGAAAATGCGCGTTTATGCCACGCATTATGATTCGCGCTGCCTTGGTTGCAATGAATGGACAGCTACCGGTATGCGGGCAGGCAAAGGGGTAATTGCCGTTGACCCCAAAGTTATCCCCTTAAGAAGTAAAGTTTATATTCCCGGTTACGGCATGGCTGTTGCAGGAGATACAGGCGGAGCCATCAAAGGAAATATCATTGATTTAGGTTTTGATGATGCTAAGACAGCCGGTTGGCGAGCTAAATTTGTAGACATTTACCTGCTAGATTAGCGAGCTAACATAGAACTTTGCACGGAATTAACTATTAATTTATTTGTTCCAAGTATTTGACAATTTCCGCACCAAACTGACGAAGATCTTTAATATCTTCCTTATAATCTTTAAAAAGTAATCTGTAATCAAAATTATTGTAACCGTGAACTGCCCTATTTCGAAAATCTGCTGCCTGACCCATTCTTTTTGACAGATCAGTATCGATAATCTTCTGCTCACCTAAAAAAATAAAAGCATCTTTGGCCGTTTCTTTTTGCGGAGCATCCAAACCGGCAATAATATGCGCGGCAATATCAATACAAGTTCCTACCGCCTGCTGCAAACGAAAAACTATCAAATCATGCATATCAGCCTCACTAACAAAAGTTTCTTCGCTAAAATCCATTGTCTCTATCTTGTGCAGATAACTATTTAAAAAATCTAATTTTTTAAAAACCAGGTCAGATTTTATGGGCATAGGAAAACCTCTCTTTCAGATAAGAAGAATAAATGTTTCTTATATGCGCGGTGTCATAATAATTTTTCATCACGCATTCTTCAAAAGCAATTCTTTCAGCCTCAGATTTTTGGTAAACACACCTACCGGTACTGGTGATTTGAAATAGAAACAAAGGGGAAGATTTTCTATCTACAACAGACAAATCTAAATCTTTAGGAAAACTAATATGGGAAATTAATTGATAAATTTGATTATAACTTATTTTAGTCACATCATCTACCACTACCGCCAAATCAAAATCACTGTCGCTTTTTAATCTGCCGCTAACAACTGAGCCCAAAATATAAGCCAATTTTATTTCAGATTCACGGGACAGGACTTGTTGTATCTCCAAGATTAATTTTTCATCTATCATACCTAAATTATATCATTTCTCAGGTTCTAAAAATTTAAAAGTGGAAAGAATTTTATCTCCAGTTTCACCAACCACCCTAAATAAGTACATTTTTCCATTATTAGAAATATACATAAATTTTGGTTTCCCCGGCTGATAGGAAACTATTCTAGATCTAGCCGGCTGGCCGCTGATAGTAGCTTCTGAATCAGGGGCCACATGGCCCTTTGATGTCCAGTCAAATACCCCCCATAAAAATGGGTAATACCAATAATCCTTAAACCAGGCATCTACTGTTAAATTATTTTCATTGTTAAATACCCAAACAGACAGCGGGTTGGCATCATAAGAATCAGATTTGTCTAACACTGCTGCTGCCCCTACAAACTTACCCGGTTCGTAACCAACATATCCTTTAAAGTTTTTTCGGTAATCCCCATTGCCCCTTTTATTAAATTCTTCTTCCGAGTCTTCTTTAACCGTTAGTTCCTTAGAGTATTTAAATGTCAGTCCCAAAGATTGATTTGAATAATTGTCATAATTATCATAATTGTTATAATTTTTAATTTGGGAAGATTGAACAGGAAAAATTTTTTCAGTTTTCTTTTGGCTTTGAAAAAAATATATCCCGCCCCCGACAAACAAAATCACAAGTACCAAAATTAACAACAGGTGGACAGAACCTCTTTGTTTATACTGAGCATAGTCGAAGTACATATCTTTATCATAATTTAACTATTGCCAAAATACAATTCGTTTTGTTATGATCGTCAAATGGCAAAAGAAAGTCAAAAGTCAAAAGTCAAAATTCAAAATCCAAATATCCTTCCGGGCGGCAAATTAAACAATTTCTTAAATAAATCCGCAGAGAAAATTATGAATTTCAAAAAATCAAAAAGCTTCTATTTGGTCCTGCTTGTTGTTGGTATTTTACTTTTAGTAATATACAAAAAGAGCTGGTTTGTGGCTGCAATAGTTAATGGTTCGCCTGTTACTAATTTAGAACTGCAAATGCGGCTTAACCAGCAATTCCGTTCTCAGACTTTAAACCAGCTTATTAACGAGAAGATCATTTTAAGCGAGGCAGCTAAAAATAATGTTGTTGTAACAGAGGCAGACGTCAGTAAAAAAATTTCGGAAATAGAAACCAGCGTTGGAGGAGCACAGGCTTTTGATTCCATTCTTTCCCAGCAAGGGCAGAACAGGCAAAACATTAGGCAACAAATTAAATTACAGCTGAGCATTGAAAAATTATATGCAAATGAGGCTACGGTTTCAGCAGAAGAAGTTACCGGTTTTATAGAACAAAACGCAGAACAACTCCGCGCAACTGATTCAGCAGGACAGCAAAAAGAAGCAACTGATGCTTTAAAGAGTCAAAAATTATCTCAACTCTTTGCAGAAAAATTCCAAGAACTTAGAACCAAAGCCAAAATCCAAATCTTCTAGCTGTTATCCCAAACCAGACTTTTCAATTCCTGTCTTATTTGATAACTATTGCTATGGCTTAAATAACCTAAATAAGATTGGAGGGATTGACTAAAATTTTCTGAATCTCTCTTGTCTGATATTTTCTTAAATATCCTTCTTTTTGTTCTTGTTCTGGGCAAAATATAATGGGGTAACACAATATAACCCAGAAAATCAATTCCCCAATCAAGTTTCCTAAAAATAATCTTTTTAGGATGAAGTTCGAGTTCTAACTGCATCTTTAAAAAACTTCCAACGGATCCAATCAGTTGTTCCAATTGTGTTTAACAAACTGGTCAAGTTCATTAAGATAGATATTGGCAAATACTTGGCTGGTTAAATTCCCTAAAGGAATTCCTACTGGAAAACTCTCGATCACTTGTTTCAATAACCATAAAATATCTTGATCTTTTATCTCCTTGTCTAATAATCCAATTAAAATATCGTGGTCAACACTGGCAAAAAATTTCTTAATATCAAGCTTTAGCGCCCAACATTGACCAAAGATAAGTTGAATACTCTTCCGTATAAAAATTCACCGGAAATTTTCAGCTACACAGCAAAATTTTTCTTGTATTTCATCCTCCGCCAATGGCGGAAAAAGAAGAATATTCGTAGTGTCTAGTACACTTAAATTTAAGTACACTCTCA
>CAZWTE010000040.1:0-10739 GCA_964637465.1 uncultured Gammaproteobacteria bacterium
TATCCCTGGGCCGGCCACTGTTTTATCAGCCAGCTTGAATGGAGGGGCATTAGATTTATCAGGCACTAATTGGACTGCAGCTGCCTTAACTGCAAGATCCGGCGGAGCAATAGATGCCCTGTTGGATATTACTGACTCCACCGGTAACACCAGGAACCTGATCATCAGGTTTAATTACACCCCACCAGCCACTCCCACCCCGACCCCGACTTTGGTCCCTACTCCGACACCGGTTCCGGCAGAAACACCTGTTCCTACAGCCACCCCGGTGCCGACAGAGAATCCTACCGCTACGCCCATACCAACAGCCGTCCCTGACAATACACCCGCTCCAACCTTTCCCGCCAGTACCCCGGTTCCCACAGATAATCCCACCCCTGCACCAACAACCGCAGGTCAAAGCTTGACCGGTATTATTTTTGACAATCAGCCACTTGATCCCTCCGGCCAAAGCCCCTTATCTGTTCATTTAGCCGGACAAGAGGGAGTACAGGCTGATATCTCTTTGCCGGTGAGTTTGTCTTATTCAGCCGGGCCGCCCCGGAATTTAGTTGTGCAGTTTAGATACTTAATCAGTGGCGGAGGGAACAAACCAACTTTGCCCAAGTATGATTTCAACAATGACAGAGTAGTTAATAGTTTTGATGTTGGTTTATTCCTGAATGAATGGAGGAAAAGAGCCGGGGGAGAGGATACCTTAAGAGGCGATTTAAATACGGACGGGGTGATTAATAGTATAGATTATGCATTATTGAGGAATCAGATGGGGAAAATAGTGGAGTAGGAAATAGGGGTTGCGTGGTTGACAAAAAGAAAAAACTGGAGTAACAATATATTTAGGAGTATATTTAGAAGATGCCAACATTGCCGGTATTAGGTATAAAACAAATTATTGGTATTGCAGTGACTGGTTTGTTGATTGTGGGAATAGGGGCAGGAGTATACTTAGTCCAAAGGCAGCAAACCTTTAAAAGCAAGGCTTCAGCCGGAAATTTTGTTAATGCTTTTGAGATTAAAGACGCTAATGGTAATATCTTAACTTGCGATGCTTCCACAAATCCTCCCACCTGTACAACTCCTACTTTGGATATCCAGGTCAGGGTGAAAGATGCGAACGCCTTATTGCCTTAACCTTGATCATAAAATCTTTACTGCTTTTAGTCGTTTTTTTGGTTCCGCTAATTAGTCCGGTTTCATATTTTGGCTATGAACAAATTAAGGTCCTTTTCTTTATTGCCCTGGTTAGCTTGATAGCGGTTTTATGGATCAGTAAGGGAATCAAGCTGACCGGGATTGGACAGGCGGCCGGTTTGTTTATATTAACCCTACTGGTTAGCTCGTTGGCTGGTTTGGACCCCAAAAGCAGCTTATTGGGCACAGAGCCGTATTTCCAGGGTTGGGTGGTGTATGTTTATTTATTGTTCTTTGCGCTAATGGTTGGCCGGGCCAGGATGAAGCTGGAATATTGGGCCGTAGCATTGGTAAGTTCTGCCGGAGTGGTCAGTTTTTTGGCAATTAAGGATTGGGTGCTGGTTAATATTTTTAGCCACCAAATTCCCACTTATGCCGGCCGGGTAGTATCTACCTTTGGCCAGCCAAATTTTTATGCCGGATTTTTACTATTGGTTTTACCTTTTTCTTATTTGTTGTCTAAAAACCCGGTTAAAAAACTGCAACTATTGGGATGGGGGAGCGGGTTTATCTCCATTATTGCTATTTTGGTAAGTTACTCAAGGTCAACAATTTTGTTGACACTTTTGCTAATTCTTCTGGCGTTAATCAGCCGGTTCAGGATGAAATTAAAAATAGGATTCATTGTTTGTGGAATCATTGCAGTGAGTGTTTTACTGGCTTTAAAGCTATCCTCAGGGCTGGTCGGAAGCGAGGTTTCCGGCGCGATTAAAATTTCCAATCCTGATTTAACCCGGGAATCAGTGGAAAAAAGAGCTTATATTTGGCCGTTGGCATGGAAAATTGGTTGGCAAAGACCCATTATCGGCTATGGATTGGAGACTATTGGAAAAGCCTTTTCCGATTACTTTGAGGAAAATAAGCACCCACTTTTTGAGGAAAACTTACAAGTATCACCAGTTTTAATCAGCATGAAAGATTTAAACATTGACAGGTCCCATAACTATATTTTAGACCTGTTACTTTTTTCAGGAGGATTAGGACTATTAGGGTGGTTAGGGTTGGTAGGGGTGTTGTTTTGGAAGCTGGGACAAAATACAAAACATCCAACGATCGTGGGCAAAAATGTATTAATAGTTTCCCTGGTTACCTATCTGGTATGGATTCAATTTCAAAACCAGTCAATTGTCCATCTAATCTATTTTTGGTTAATAGTGGGGATGATTGATAAAGAATCTTAATTTTGTGGTCTTATTAGCGCGGGACGCCCAATTGATCTTGGGGCATAGTCAGCATAAAGTTGAAAAAAATCTTCATCTATAACAAATGGTTTAGCCCAAGTAACAATGCCATTTTCTTCCTTGAGTAGGTTTTTAGATGTTAGGAAAGCTGTATCCATCTGTTCTAATATAGACCAATAGGTATTACCAAATGATAATCCTTTTGTTTTCATATCCAGGCGCTGAGTAGCTCCAATTGGAGCGGTTTGTAAACGTGAACCTAGATCGATAAAATCATCCAAAGAAGAGTACCCATATCTGGTTTTTTCAAAATTATGGATCAACATTCCAATGTTGGAGATTTCCTCTATTTCTGAGATAGGAAGTTTGGTAGGGTTAGCGATATCAAATTTCATTGTGGGATTTCTTCTTAAAAGATCTATATATAATTTTAAATACTGGTGCCGATAGATTAGTTGAGAAGCTTCTTTAACTATTATATATAATTTGGCCGGTGAAGAGAAAATATCAGGACCTAATTTTAACTTTACGCTCATATCTTTTGCTAACCAGTTTGAATAGAAAAGTAAGTCACCCTGGCTGTAGATACCAACTTTTCTGGGATCAACGGGGTCAATATTTTTAGTTAGGGTAGCTTCCCCGATTGTGGTATCAGTGGAAAAGGTGATAGGTGCTTTAAATTGTGGCAAAATCGTTTTAGGATCAAGGTTTCCTTGCAGCAAATCAGCAGTCAATAAAACTTCTGTATATAAAGAACTCATGTTTGTGCGGTTTTGTAACTGCCAAGTTTTTAACTCCTGCCCAAGTTGCATTAATTCTGATGTAGTATAAGGACTTTCTTTAGACAAAGAGGGTTTGGTAGGAGTAGGAGAGGCGGAGTGAATACTAATAGATTTTGCTATTGGTTTGGGTTGTTCAGGAGCGCAAGCTGCTAAAGCCATCCCGCCAAGAATAGAGGCTGTACAAACTAATCTGGTTAACCTGTCAGGGGTTTTCATAGAGCCCCATAGTTTACCAAATTTCAGAAGTTTTTTCAAGGCACAGAAATCTTTTAATAAGTCTTGGGATAATTAAAACAAAATAATTTTCCTAATTTATGGAATATTACTCCATAAAATTTGACAAATTTATGGATCTCATTACCTAAATTCCTTCTATTGGTCACAGAATATTTACAATTAACTTTACAATTAACTTTACAATTATTTTATTTGGTAGTATAATACTAATCAGATGTTTATACCCAAATATAGTTTGTCGCAAAAACTTCTTACTAATATTACCCAGATTGAAAGACTGCATGGCCAACTGGAGTCTTTGCGGATTCCCAGAAAACTAGAGCTTAATTTAGAGAGAAATAACTTGATTCAATCTACCTATATTTCCAACAGCATAGAAGGCAATCCTTTATCTTTACCCGAAGTGACCAATCTTTTATTAGGGGACCGGGAGCCTGCCAACCGTGACGAAAAAGAAGTAAAAAATTACTTTGAAATTCTTAAAAATTTAGATATTTATGAAAATAGTGCCTTCTCTTTGGCAACAATAAAACAGACACATAAACAGTTGTTAACAGGAGTAAATAACGAAATTGCCGGTGAGACTAGAAATAAGAAAGTAATTATTGGTCATTATCGGAAAGAAGGAGAGAAATTGGCTTTAGATATAAAACACGAACCGCCTTTTCATTTAAAAATACAAATTGAAAAAGTAATAACTCAATTATTAGATTGGGTAGCAGAAGATAAACAATCTCCTTCAATAGTAAAAGCGGGGATTCTTCACCATCAGTTTGTTTACATTCATCCGTTTGAAGACGGCAACGGGCGGGTTTGCCGGCTTTTAACAGTGCTTTTCCTTATTCAATCAGGCTATCTTATTAATAAATATTTTGTTCTGGATGATTGGTATGACATTGACCGCAGTTTATATTCGGATAAACTGCATTCTGCTGATAGTGGCAATAAGACGGAGTGGTTGGAATATTTTTCCGATGGGGTTAAATATTCGCTGCAAAGCGCGTTAGCTAGAGTCAAAAATGCGATGGAAACTTTAAATATTGAAGAGCGCCCGACTGCCAGAGAGCGGGAAGTGCTTAAATTGTTTCAAGCAGCAAAGGAGATGACTTCAACTGATTTGGCTCGGAAACTGCGCATTTCGCGTCAGCAGGCGCATAATCTGCTAATTTCATTAGTGGAAAAACGTTTATTGGACAAAAAAGGCCAAACAAAATCAACGTATTATTTTTTAAAGTAATATAGTAGAATAAAATTATGTTAAAAGTGGCTATTAATGGTTTTGGCAGGATCGGCAGGAATGCTTTTAAGGTGGCTTTGGAAAAGCATGCCAGCGCTCTGGAAATAGTGGCCATTAATGACTTAACCTCTCCGCAAGTTTTAGCCCATCTTTTACAGTATGATTCGGCTTATGGGGTTTGGAACCACGAAGTTTCCTCAGATGAGACCAGTATCATAGTTGATAACAAAAAGTACCCGGTTTTGAAAGAATTGGAGCCTGCCAAGCTGCCCTGGAAAGATTTAAATGTTGATGTCGTGATCGAATCCACCGGCCGGTTTACCAATGCTGAGGGCATGCAGCAGCATATAACTGCCGGGGCTAAAAAAGTAGTTTTATCTGCGCCCGCAAAAGGTGGGGGTGTGGGAACATTCATTATCGGCGTAAATCAGGATAAATATCAGGGAGAACAGCTGGTTAATAATGCCTCCTGCACTACTAATTGCATTGCTCCGGTGGTGGCTATTATAGATCAAGTATTTGGAGTAGCTAAGGCTGTTATGACAACCGTTCACGGAGTTACAGCTGAACAAAACCTGGTAGACGGACCGCCTCCGGGAGGTAAGTCCAATGATCTGAGGAGGGCCAGGGCAGCTTATGTCAATATTATCCCGACTTCCACCGGGGCCGCTATTGCCACTACCGAGGTCTTGCCGCAACTCAATGGCTTGTTTGATGGTAAAGCCTTAAGGGTGCCGGTGATTACCGGATCAATATCTGATATTACTTTTGTTTTGAAGAAAAAGACCACGGTTGAAGAAATAAACCAGGCTATTAAGAAAGCCTGCAATGGCGCGTTAAAGGGAATAGTGGCCTATTCCGAGGGGGCCTTGGTTTCAACAGATATTATCGGCAGGCCGGAATCAGCCATTGTGGATTTGCCTTTGACCCAGGTAGTGGATGGGGATTTGTTAAAAATCTTTGCCTGGTATGATAACGAGTTTGGGTATAGTAACCGACTTATTGAGCAGGTTATTAACGTCGGGAAAACTAGTTAGATGGTAGTAAATAATATTATATGGGTAATGAGGTTCAGTCACTAAGACAACGTTTGGAAATACCACAACCAACAGCTGAAATTGCAGCTTTTAACGAAGCAATTATTGGGCAGGAGGAAGCAGTTGAATCTTTTTCAAGAATGCTAGTTTCGCTCCGTTCCGGGATTAAGCCAATCAAACCTCGGCCCTTGGACGCAAAATTTTTAGCTGGGCCATCTGGTGTTGGCAAAACGGAGATAGTTTATCGTTTGGCAGAACTTCTGGAGGGAGATCCAAGTGCTAGAAGTAAGGTTATCAAGTTAAATGGAGCTGAATATAAGTCCAAGTCTGAAGTTGCTCGTTTGATAGGTTCTCCCCCAGGATATATCGGCTCAGAAGATCCAAGATGGCCAGGAGGGACTAAGCCACTTTTAGGACAGGAAAATCTAAATGTCCATAAAATCACCTTTAAAGATAAAAGTGGTCAAAACAGAAGCGTGGTAATAATTCTGGTGGATGAGGCAGAAAAAGCTGATCCTGCTGTACACGAAGCCTTTTTGTCTATTTTAGATCACGGAAATTTAGATTTGGCTAATAATACCTCAGCAGATTTTAGAAATGCAGTGGTATTTTTTACTTCCAATATCGGCAATCAACAAGTAGAGCAACTAAGAGCAGTGGCTGAGCGGGAAACTGCAGCTCAAGGTGATATCCCGGACATTTTTAGGTCGACTGTGGGAGAAGCTCTAGCTGGAGCTAAAGCCACAAGTACTATAGATGAGGCCTTTAAGATGGCTTTCCCTCCCGAATTTAGGGGAAGGATAAAAGATTTAATTATTTTTAGAAACTTAAGTGAAGATGCAATATCTAAAATTGTCGATTTCAAGATAAAAGACATTGAAAATGAATTCGGCCAAAATGGTGTTCCAATCAAGCTTGAACTTGACGCGAATGTGAGAGCTTGGCTAATTAAGCATGGATACAACCCTTCCGAGGGAGCAAGAGCGCTGGAGAAGTTAATAGGGACATCAATAAGGGACCAACTGATTTTAGCTCATGGAGGGGTCGGTCTGGATAGGAAAACGATCTATATTGAGCAGGATGAGGGAACGGGGAATTTAGCATTTTATTTTAATGAAACCCCTGATTTATTTGAACCTTCTGTGCCAAAGCTTTCGGATCATGCAAGGAAACAACTTCAAGCTGCTTTGTATTCTAACTATGGGCAACCAGGAAATACAGTTGAAAAGCAAGTGGAGAAATTTAAGGGGGTCAGGGATGAACTATTGAAAGCAGGTGTAGTGCCGTCGGCTGAAGTTATAAAAAACGATCCGGATATTCAAGATGGAGTTAAGCGTAATTTCATTAGAGTATTTAAAGACCGGGGTATTAATAATTTAATAACCTTTTTTAATGCATATAATAGTGGTGGCTTAATAATTTGGAAGGAGGTAGTTACTATCCCCGAAATAAAAGAAATAGCAAGGGAACAACTCGTAGCTGCTTTTATAGAGAACGGACCTTGTAATCCACAAATTGCTTATCTTTTGAACCTTAGCGGTGATATATCCTTTGAACGAGCTCAGGAACTATATGTGCAAATTAAAGCAGTTGCTAAAAGTTCGGAAAGTCGCTGAGGCTTTGGCGAAAATCATGGCTTGGTATGATAATGAATAGGGATATTCCAATAGATTAATTGAGCAGGTAATTAATGTAGGAAAGTAGGTGATTTTATGCCGTATAAAGAACAAAATTTAGGAAAAGCAGGGAGACCTATGTCAGATCGAGAGTTCTGTGAACGTTTGTTAGGGAAAGGAAGAAAGAAGCTTGTGCCTTTTGGTCCACCTCCTCAAACAGATGATATTCGAGAGTGGGAAAGACAATTGATTACTGATTTACAGGAGGTGCACAGATTAAACCCGCCGATTCCAGGACCTGATCTTTACAAAAGGATTGATATATAAAATTTAAAAAAATGCTACGGCCGTGGCAAGCTTGTTTAATTTAAAAGTATTGACCCATTCGATTTCACTCAGGGTCAATACTGAGCCTGTCGATGTATTGACATAATGTACATACTTTTGTTACAATAGATTTATTATGGCCAGGAATATTATTACAGCTACGGATGTCCGGAATGATTTTTTTAATTTGATTAACCTGGTTGCTAAAACTAAGGAGCCTATTTATATTAAAAAAGGCAGAGATGTCAAAGTTAAACTTGAGCCGGTAGGGGATGAATTAGATAAGGAATGGGCTAAGACTAAAAAAATATTAGATGAAACCCGCGGGATATGGGCTGATAGAACAGAAAAACAGATCAGAGCAAGATTTAAAGAGGCAGAGCGCAAGACAATGAAAAAAATTAGAGCAAGGAATTGGTAAATGCAAAAAGTTGTAGTTGACTCTGATATATTAATTGATCATCTGCGTTTAACATCTGAAATTCTAGATTTTATACTGGAAGAGGTGAAAAATAAAAAGATAAAAGTATATCTTCCCGGAATAATAGTCAGCGAAATTTTTAGCGGCAACGATACCAAAGAAAATAATAAATTACTCAAAATAAACAACTTGTTGGACTTATTCGAATTTGTTTCAGCCGATCAAAAAATTTCTAAAGCCGCTGGTTTTTTGGTCAGGGATTATAAAACAGCAATAGGTGATGCTATTATTGCTGCTACAGCTTTATCCCTAAATGCCAAACTGGCTACCAGGAATAAAAAAGACTTTGAGGATATTAAAGGATTAAAATTTTTTAAAATTTAAAATCTTTGCCTGGTATGACAATGAATGGGGATATTCAAACAGGTTAATTGAACAAGTGATTAATGTTGGTAAGTCTTAAATTAGTGTATTGACCTTCTGTACAGGATTCTGTAATATTAACTTATGACAAAGACTTTACCGATTACCGAAGCCAGGGCTAATTTAACCACCTTAGTTAATAGGGCAGATAAGAATTTGGATGAATTTATAGTTACCGTGAACGGCCGACCGGCGGCTGTCATTATGTCTGCCCGTCAGTATGAAGGGTGGCAAGAAACGAATGAAATCTTAGCAGATAAAGTCTTAATGCGAACGATTAAACAAAGCGAGAAAGAACTGGCAAAAGGTAAAGGGAAAAACTGGGAAGATGTTAAGAAAGAATTAGGCTGGGATTAATTTAATGTACAGGTTAGTTGTATCTCCTAAAGCACAAAAGGAATTAAAAAAACTCAAAAAAACTGATGAAATTCCTGTAAAACTTGCTCTTGAAGAAATAAAAGAAGATCCTCTGCTTGGCAAACCATTGGATAGAGATCTGACGGGTAAATTTTCCTGTAGGTTTGGTCCTTTCAGGATAATTTACAAAGTAAATCAAAAAGATAAAGTTGTGAATATACTCTCTGTCGGCCACAGAGAGACAGTCTATAATTGAGCAGGTTATTAATGCTTGGTAGAGGTTAATTTGACATTAAAGCTTACATATAGTTAAATGAAGGCATGCCGGAACGTTATAAGATAGACTATCAACCATATCAGGATGATCCCAATGATCCACGCTCTGTATTCAGGCAAGATCAGCTTTTTACAGAAGTTAGTTGGAGAACAGGATCGCCAGGGATGACTGATGAGATTTACGCAGAGAAAACTGACCATAGGCCATTTTTAATTGTAGTCAAAGAGGGTTCTGAAGTTGTAAGGATTTTAAGGGCTCCGCTAAGAGGGGCAGAATTACCGGAAAAAGTGTGGGACGAAGCAATGGGAGAAGTGATGTCTGAAATAGGTAAAAAGTATCCACACCCAAAGTATGATCGGGGTTTTGGCGGTTCTTGTTTAGAGGATGCCTTGAGGGCTTGGCCGGCAGCCACAAATTCCCACCGCATACCGATTGAAAATATAGCAGTAACTCCTGTTGCAGGCGCGTAGGCGTGGGTGTTGACAATCTAAGCTTCGTTTGATAAACTGCGAAATGGTGATTATTTCACAACTAATGAGAAACAACGAAAACTTTAAACTCTCCTAGCTTGGGTCTCCAGGCAATGGAGACACCTGAAGCGTTGCATCCCTCTTTAAAAAACAAGATTTAACAGGATTAATAGCGGATTTTCGCGGATTAATCCGACTCAAGGAACGGGCCCATGGCTCAGTTGGTAGAGCGCCTCATTTGCAATGAGGAGGTCAGGAGTTCGAATCTCCTTGGGTCCACAGGGGTAGTATAGAGTATATGGTATTTAGTATATAGGGACGAAGCGGATTACCCTACATACTATATACAACATACAATATACTTACTCAGGAGAAAGTTTGAAGATCGGAATTTAGAGTTTACTAATTTAGACTCTAAACTCCGGGATTTAAACCGGATTTGCACTTTGAAATGTGAATACGGATAAATAATTAGGGAAAAGCGGAAAGCGAAAAGGGTAAAGTTATTTTACTTTCCCCTTGACGCTTAACCCTTAACCCTAATAAAAATGTATGAAGGCTAGTGACGCACCGTTATGGTGCATCACAGCAAAAAATACTCAACATTAATGCATACGGTGGATGCCTTGGTCGAAAGTACCGATGAAGGACGTATTAGACTGCGATAAGCTTCGGGGAGCTGTCAAAAAGCTTTGATCCGAAGATTTCCGAATAGGATAACCGCTCCATTTATTGGAGATCCCGACATGAATACATAGTGTCGGGAAGGGTACAGCCCGAACTGAAACATCTAAGTAAGGCTAGGAAAAGAAAACAATAGTGATTCCCCAAGTAGCGGCGAGCGAAAAGGGAACAGCCCAAACCATTCGATTCGATTTTGCTTCGCAAAATCTCACTCATGGCTATAGCCATGTCAAGATTAAAGGGGTCATTGACCCTGAGCGAGGCGGAGCCGAGTCGAATGGGGTTGCGAGGCCACAGTAGTGAGCAGCAAGGATAGAAGAAGCCGCTGGAAAGTGGCGCCAAAGAAGGTGACAGCCCTGTAAACAAAACCCAAGCTGCCATGGTGGATTCCTCAAGTAACACAGGACACGTGAAATTCTGTGTGAATCTGCGTCGACCACGACGTAAGGCTAAATATGCTTTCGGACCGATAGTGAACTAGTACCGCAAGGGAAAGGTG
>CAZWTE010000041.1:0-10712 GCA_964637465.1 uncultured Gammaproteobacteria bacterium
GAGATTCGGAGCACATCCGTGTAATAGACCTTTCTACTTTAAAGCCAAGACCGGATATACCAGATGATTATAGAAGTGGTTTTATAACAGTATGTCTTCAAAGGACAGGGATTGAATTATTAAGTACCGGAAGATTAGATCGTGATATGGCAGAGTTAGAGGCTGCGTGTTATGCGCAGAGTCTACTTGCGGCTGATAGGATAAGAGAATGTTGTAACGCCGAAAAAGACAGATTAGAGCGGCTGGTTGCCACTAACCCTGCGTATGTTTTATAGTTTTTAAGGGATCCGCATACTCACAAAAGTAGCTTTAGCAGTATACATTTTAAAGTTCTTTAAATCTTCTTGAGTTAGGTTCATTTGTTTAATAATGCTTTTTATGGTGCCTGGTTTGATTTCATGGTGGTGAGGAATAATACATGTCCTGAGTTTCCCAATTAGTGCGGTTTATGTTCCAACATAACATTAAGAGTATTACCTGAGATTTCATCATAGAGTGTCACTGTCCATTTATCTTTTAGTTCATCAACCACCCTTTGCAGGGTTCTACCTTGTGTCAGTTCAATAATCTTGCCCATGCATAAAGCTACAAAGACAATTAGGATGTATTAACACACCCGGTGTGTAAAAGTGTGTAAAATGTAGAGTTCAGCGTTTTGTAACGATCGTTAAGTTTTACTAAAGTCCGGCAGGTTTTATTTTATGTCATCTTGACATACATTTTTAATTTAGGTATTATTTAAGGGTATGTTTACCACAGTATCAGCCAGGCAAATCCAAAGAGAATATAAAAAGGTTCTGGAAAAAGCTAATAAAACTAAGGAGCCTATCGTGGTGATGGCAAAGAATAAGCTTCTAGGAGCCGTAATTGGTCTTGACCTCTTGGAGAAGATCCAACTGGAGCTTTTGGTTGAACAAGCGCTAAAAGACTCAAAAGCAGGAAAAACTAAAGTGATTAAAAACATGAAAGATTTGAAAGAGGATTTCCGAGAATTGGAAAAATATGTCTTCTCCAAAGATTAAATTGGAATATTTCCAGCATTTTTTAAGTAAACGCAAAAAATATCTCAAAAATAATCCCAAACGTTTCCTGGAATATAAAAAAGCTATAGTTCTGTTTCTATCAAACCCGGCACATCCGAGTCTTAATTTAGAGAAATTAGTAAATACTAAAGGAGTATATACTGTTCGTTTAAATAGAAGTGATAGAATATTTTTTGTTTGGAAAGAAGCAAATACTGCGTTGCTTGTAGATATTGGTAAGCATGACAAGTATAGAAAATATTAGGTATACTGAATAGATGAAGAAGTGGATTTTAATTTTTGGAATATTGGTAATGTTTTTGCCTTTTACCGTTTCGGCAATCAATTCTTTTGATGATATAAATCAGAAAGTCTGCAATAGGTTTGAGGGGGATGTGGTGAAACTGGCTGCAATTATGGAAGAGTTCCGGAGAAGAAAAGGGATTACCGAAACCCGGGTGGCTTTTGGCGGGGTGGATACCCAAATTAAATCGGCGGATTACTGGATCACCTCGGCTGCGGAGGCGGTGGCATATCAAAAAGCCCAAAAATATTCTTCCAAAAGCCAACTTAAAAGCAGCCTGGAGATTTTAAGAAATAAGATCCTTAAAGCTAAAGATGAAGTCAGAAAGGCTTTGAATGAATAAGCATAAAATTCTTTTAATTATCATTGTGATGATTTTAATCACGATTATAGTATTTTCCGTCATCCGGAAGAAGACAACTTTATTGGTTAGTCCGGTATTTAAACAGGACATAGCTAAGCAATCTTCACCAACGCCTTCGATTTCTTCGTATAACCCGCCGCCGGAGGTTAAATATGATAGCTCAACTGATTTGGTTCAAGAACTTGAGGCGGTAAACCCCGAGGTAGAAGCTAGTGATTTTGAGAGTCTTTAGTATTTTTTTGTAAGAAATCTACTTGACATCTTAGTTACAATATCCGAGAGTTAATTATTAATATATGAAGAATTTGGTGGTGGTTGAGAGTCCTACTAAGGCCCGGACTTTGCAGAAGTTTTTGGGGAGCAAATACCAAATAGAAGCCTCGATGGGGCATGTGCGGGATTTACCCAAAAGCGAGCTGGGGGTAGATATTGAACATGGTTTTGATCCCCAATATATCATCCCGCGGGATAAGAAAAAAAGGGTAAACGAACTAAAAAAGGCAGCCAAAGAGGCGGATATTTTATGGCTGGCCACTGACCCTGACCGGGAAGGTGAAGCCATTGCCTGGCATATAGAGAAAGTGTTAAGGGAAAAGGGCAAAGGGAAAAGTCAGGAAATTCACCGGGTGGTTTTTCATGAGATTACTGAAAGTGCAATTAAAGAAGCTTTTGAAAATCCTAAAGAGGTTGATATTGAACTGGTAGATGCGCAGCAAGCAAGAAGAATTTTGGATAGGTTGGTAGGTTACAAGCTTTCCCCGCTACTTTGGGAAAAGGTGAAAAAAGGGTTATCTGCAGGCCGGGTGCAATCAGTGGCCCTTAGGCTAATAGTTGAACGGGAAAAGGAAGTACAAGCTTTTAAAGCCGAAGAGTATTGGCAAATTGAAGCTGAATTAGAGTCAAAAGCCAAGGGTCAAGGGTCAAGGTTTGTAGCGGCTTTGGTAGAGAAAGATGGGAAGAAGCTGGAGATTAAAAATGAGAAAGAAGCTAAAGGGCATGTAGCTAATCTGGAGAAATCAACTTACCGGGTAGCCAAAATTACTCAAAAAGAAGTCAGGAGATATCCATACCCGCCTTTTACCACTTCTACTTTACAACAGGCAGCAGCTAACCGTTTAGGGATGTCGGCCAAGAAAACCATGATGATTGCCCAGGCTTTATATGAACACGGCTTAATTACTTATATGAGAACGGATTCGGTTAATTTATCCACTCAGGCAATTGGCGCGGTCAGAAGTTATATTGAAAACTTTATCGGTAAGTCTTATCTGCCTTCTATCCCCAGAGTGTTTAAATCCAAATCTAGGAATGCCCAGGAAGCGCATGAGGCAATCAGGGTAACAGATATCAGTCGTCAGTCGTCAGACATCAGACAATCTGCAGGTTTTAACAAAGATCATGTCAGGCTTTATGATTTAATTTGGAAAAGGTTTGTGGCTTGTCAAATGAATGAGGCGGTGATGAACCAGACTACGGTAGATACCAAGGCAGATAACTATTTGCTGCGGGCCACCGGCTCAGTAGTAAAATTCGATGGTTGGCTGAATCTGTATGGAAAAGATATGGAAGAGGAGGGAGATGAAAAGAAACAGCCTTTACCAAAGCTTTCAGAAGGCGAACTGCTTAGTCTTAGTCGGTTGTTACCGAGCCAACACTTTACCGAGCCTCCGCCCAGATATAATGAAGCTTCTTTGATTAAAAAACTGGAAGAGTTAGGAATAGGCAGGCCTTCTACTTACGCTCCGATCCTGTCTACCATCCAGGAAAGGTTTTATGTTGAAAAAGTTGAACGGAAATTTATCCCAACAATCCTGGGGATGACTGTGATTGACTTTCTGATGTCAAATTTTGCCAATATTATTGATTATTCATTCACTGCCAAAATGGAAGATGAACTGGATGAAATTGCCCGGGGGGAGAGGAAGTGGCAGCCGACCATTAAAGAATTCTATGAACCTTTTGCTGGTAAGCTGGAAAAAACAAAAGAAACTGCTAAAAAAGTTAAAATGGAAGTCGAATATACCGGCAAACAATGTCCAAAATGCGGTAAAGAATTAATTGTCAGAATTGGTAAGTTCGGTAAGTTTTTGGCTTGTTCGGGATTTCCGGAGTGCAAACATACGGAATCCATTGAGGAGAAAGTGAATGTTAAATGTCCGGATTGCGGAGGAGAAATTGTAGTCAGAAGAACCAAAAGAGGCAAAACTTTTTATGGCTGCAAAAACTGGCCGGGATGTAAATTTGCCAGCTGGACGAAACCGAAATCCCCATAATACTTACTACTTGCTACCAGCTACAAATTTTGTTATTATATTGAGGGCCTCAGAATCCTTCGACTTCGTCCGCCTTCGGCGAGGTTTCGCTAAGGACTATAGATCTCCCCCAATAAAATGAAATACATATTTGTTAGCGGTGGTGTTATTAGTGGTTTAGGAAAAGGTATTGCTACCTCCTCGATTGCCTTGCTGTTAAAATCGGCAGGGTATAAAGTTGCCCCCATAAAAATGGATCCCTACTTAAATGTTGATGCCGGTACCATGAACCCGATTGAACACGGTGAGGTGTTTGTTTTGGATGACGGCACGGAAACAGATCAGGATTTAGGCCATTATGAAAGATTTTTAAATGAATCTTTAAATAAAACCAATATTGCAACCCAGGGCCAAATTTATCTGTCGGTGATTCAAAAGGAACGGAATTTAGAGTATGACGGTGAGTGTGTGGATGTGGTTACTTATGTGACAGAAGAAATTATTAAAAGGATTAAGGAGGCCGGCCGGGTCAATAATGCCGATGTGGTTTTGATAGAGATTGGCGGTACAGTCGGCGAGTACCAAAATATCCTGTTTTTAGAAGCTAATAGGTTGATGAAACTAAAAAATCCCCAAGATGTAATCCATGCTCATATTACTTATTTGCCGATTCCTGCTTCAATCGGGGAGATGAAAAGCAAGCCGGCCCAGATGTCTGTCCGGGATTTGCATGCCATGGGAATACAGCCGGACATACTTTTAGCAAGATCAGAAAAGCCGCTGGATCAAGCCAGGATAAAAAAGTTGTCCATTACTACAGGTTTAGAGCCGGAAGACATTATTTCCGCTCCCGATGTGGACAGTATTTATAAAGCACCGGTTGGTTTTGAAGAGCAAAATTTGTCAGAGAGATTACTTAGTAAATTAGGTTTGGAAAAGAAAGAAAAGGATTTCAAGGAATGGCGGGAATTTGTTAGTAAGATTGACGCCGTAAAAGATACAGTCAAGATTGCCATTGTTGGAAAATATTTTTCCACAGGGGCTTTTACTTTGGCTGATTCATATATTTCAGTAATTGAAGCTATCAAGCATGCAGCCTGGACTCAAGGATTAAAGCCGGAAATTACCTGGCTGGATAGCGGAAAAGTACTGGATAATGTGGAAGTTTTAAGGAAATTTGACGGAGTAATTGTGCCGGGTGGGTTTGGTTCCAGGGATATTGAAGGCAAAATAGCTACTATTAGATATGCCAGGGAAAATAAAATACCCTATTTTGGGTTGTGTTACGGCATGCAGCTGGCAGTTGTTGAATATGCCAGAAATGTCCTAAATCTGCCGGGGGCTCATACTACAGAAATAGATTTGGAAACTAAATATCCGGTTATCCATATTATGCCTGAGCAGGAAAAAAAGATGCTCAATAGGGAATATGGGGCGACAATGAGACTGGGGGCCTGGGATTGTAAATTAAAAGCAGGCACACTCGTCCACAGTTTATACGGTAAAGAATTAATATCGGAGAGACATAGACACAGGTTTGAATTCAATAATGAATTTTTAGATCAGTTTATGAAAAAGGGACTCATTATTTCCGGTACTTCACCTGATGGGAAATTAGTTGAAATAATTGAACTAAAAGATCATCCATTCTTTGTGGGAACTCAGTTCCATCCGGAATTAAAATCCCGGCCGCTTTCGCCGCATCCATTATTTGTCGGCTTCATCAAAGCAGCTTCAAAAATAGCTATTAAATGAGCAAAGGTTTATTAATTGTCATAGAAGGTATTGATGGGTCTGGGAAGACTACCCAGGTTGAATTACTTAAATACGCTTTAGCCTCGCAAGGCGTCCTCTTGCAAGGGATTAGCTTTCCCAGGTATGAGGATAATATTTATGGCAAGTTGATTAAAAGGTATCTGGAGGGTGAATTTGGTTCAATCAGGGAGGTCAATCCATATTTGATGGCCTTAGCATATGCCGGAGACCGGGCTTTGGCAAAAGAGCAAATAGACAAATGGCTAAAAGAGGGTAAGTTGGTGATTGCCAATAGGTATGTATCAGCCTCCAAAGCCCACATGGGAGCTAATTTGCCCGAGGAAAAAAGAGAAGAATTCTTTAAGTGGCTGGATGAACTGGAATATAAGACTAATAAAATACCAAAAGAAGATCTGACAATTCTTCTAGAAGTTGATCCCAAAGTAGGACAAAGAAATGTTTTGGGGGACGGGCGGGATATTCATGAAGAAAGTTTAAGCCATCTGGAGGAGGCAAGCAAAATTTATTTAGAACTGGCAAAGAGGGAAAACAACTGGCAGGTAATTAATTGTATGACAAACCAGCAAATGAAAACGCCTGACCAAATCCATCAAGAAATAGCGCGCATTTTAAGAGAGATTCTTTAGATTGCTTAAAACAGAAAAAGCCTTCCCGATATCCTTATTCTCAAAAACAATGGTAATTTCGGTGTAAGTGGAAATGGCCTCTATCATATTAATTTTCTCCCAAGCTAACCTTTTTAGGATTTGATAATAAATACCGGGAGTTTTCACTGTTTCTTCAGGCAAATGAATAGTGATTGAGGAAAGTTGTCCCATCCTGGAAATATTTGCCTCATTTCTAAAAATCTTTTCCACTGCCAGGGCAGCCTCTGCACTGGTGATAAAAGTGGTTTCCCGTATTCCTTGCGAAACAGCGCAAAACACATCCTTTTTGCCGGATAGTGCATGAAAAAGTTCCCTTTGTTTCTCTATTAAAGAATCAGAATTAGCAAAGGTAAATTCGGTTAAATTTGACCTGACAGTCAGGTCAGTTAAGTTTAGGCTTTTTCCGGCTGGTTTTCCTTTGGCAAGCCGGACGCTTAATCTTTTTAATGCCATCACAATAGCTCCTTCAGTGACGTTTTTATAGAGCTTTTTTTCAATTTGTGGCTTAACTTCCCGGGCAAAAGCAGAGTAGTTGATAATCCCGCGCGACAATCCCTCTTCAATTAAAGGCAGCTTAACAATAATTTCACTTAAAGCATCGGAAACGCTAATCATGTTAAAATCTTAACATATTTTATAAATTTGGTCAATAATCTCCAAAAATTTGACTATCATAAGTAACCATGTTACTTTTTCCCGAATGGATCATGAGGGGAGGTGTTAAAAGTTTGTGATTATTGAGAATGAAATTAGGTTAACTGAATGTAATCAGGAACCTGAAGTTGTTGAAGTGGAACCGTACGTAGTTGATGCGCTGAAGGCAGTTACTCTTCCACAGCAAAAGCAGGGTGGATGCACAATCATGCCCAAAACATATTTAGTTTCTGCGGAAGATAAAGGTTTTAGATGGGATATGAATTTTGTAAATGAAATAGCTAAGTCTTCACAAGAGTTTGGGTGGGGTACTGAAGACGATTTAGCTCAAGTATTTGGGAGAATATTATTAAACTTGCGAGCGGGGCGAAGCACAACTGTTGGTATGAAGCAATACCCAGTTATTCGAGCAATCAATTATGCCCAAAGTAATAAGTAAAAACGAGCGTATATAGTTTGTCCAAATCCTTAATTCACAGCTAAAATTTCCAAACCGGCAACTTTGTAAAAATGTTTGGGGTTGGCTGTTATCAGGGTGAGTTTATTGGCAAGGCAAGTTGCGGCAAGCAGGATATCCAGGTCTTCTATAACTTGTCCTTTTGCTTTTAAGTCAGCCCTGATATGGCCGAAGTTTTTGGCAATTTCTTCATCCAGACCATAAATTTGATTTAAGCCGGCAAAGAAATCTAAGACTGCTTTTTCCGCTTTTTCCCTCTCCCTGACCCGGGAGATCCCCTCATAAAGTTCCGATAAGCAGACATATGAACCGTTAAGTTCTCCCTTCAGATTATTAATAGTTTCAACCGCGGAACCTTTGTCACGTAAATAATTAATAATGACGGAGGTGTCAATCAGATATGAATTCATAGGGAAACAGCTGTTTTTCTGGATTTTCTTTTAAATACTTTTTTCCATACAGTATCGCTGTCCAAAGAAGTCTTTTTCCAGGCGCCGGCGGTTCTGGTAAGAATCTTCTTTTTTTCTTCAGGAGCTGCCTTGAGGATCGCAAAGGGCGCGCCCCCTTTTGTCAGGATAACTGCATCAGTTTTGGCTAAATCTTTGGTAATTTCCCCAAACCTGCGGCGAACTTCGGTAATAGGTACGATTTTGGAATGTAAACCATTCATAGAACGATTATATCATAAAAGGATACTTTGTCAAACATTTTTATGCGCATTATTTTAATCATTCTAATGATGGGATAATTCTTAGTTACACTTTTTGTTAAATTCTTAACACTTTATATAAATTTTGTAAATAATATATAAATATTTGACTATTACTTGTTTTCCGTTAAAATAGCCCCTATGAGTAATTGTATAGAAGCAAAATTTACCAATGGTGAGCCATCTGGTGGACAGTTGCATTGCTATGTAGATGAGGATAATCGAGTATTCTGGCAGGAAGTGCCACAAGGAGAGCAGGGTATAAGCATACCTTTTAAAACCCCGGAGGAAGCAGCAAGTTTTATGGCTGGTAATGCAAGGATTTTGGGGTATCCAAGAAGATTGGTTGTCGGACCTGATTTTCAGTACAGGGATCAAGAAATAATGCATCGAACTGGCAGGGTTCCTGCTTGGGGTAGAATATATAAAGCAGATTCTTTTTAAAAGGTGATTTCTTTGCCGGAACAAGAACAAGGTGGATGTGTGATTGTACCATTAATGAATCTTCCTACTTGAAAAAAGGGGTTAATTTCATTAGGATCTTGTGTATGCCAAGACAAATCCTTCGACTCGCTCCCTCGACTATGCTCGGGACAGGTTCGCTCGCTCAGGACAAGAAACTAACTAAAGATATTTTAGGGACCTTACCAGACTGGTCAATTAAGGAACATATCAAAAAAGGGATTATTAAAATTGATCCCCTGCCGGAAAATTGGGAAGAGTGTGTGGATGAGGTGACCATTGATTTTCACTTAGGGAATAAGCTGCGCGTTTTTACCGATGAAGGGTTAAATACCATTGATACCCGTTATGCCACCAAAGAGGATATGGAATCAATGATGAGGCTGGTGGAATTAAAACCCGGCCAGCCGTTTATTTTGACTGAAAATGATTTTGTGATTGCTACCACCAAAGAGAGGTTAACATTGCCTGATAATATTGTCGGACACCTGCATGGCAAAAGTTCGCTAGCAAGACTCGGAGTGGTAGTGCACTCCACCGCAGCCAGGTTTGACCCCGGTTGGGACGGCCACCCGGTATTGGAATTCGGGACTTTTTTAAAGGGCAAGAAGCTAGTTATTTATGAAGGATCGCCAATTTGTGCTTTTTCCTTTGAAAAACTGGCCGCCCCTGTCAAAAGATCGTATAAAAGCAGTCCCAATAATCGGTATGGTGGAAGTAATTTGCCGCAAGTTTCGAATTTGATGGGAAAGAAGGTTAACTCAAAACTCAAATCGCAAAACTCAAAACTGAAACTCAAATCTCAAAACTTTTAAAGATTTAAGATTTTAAATTCAGCTTTGACATTCGACATTTGAGATTTGAGATTTCCAACTATGTCCGTACTCGGTTTAGATGAAGTCCACAAAAGAATAAAAAAGCACTCGTTAATTAAAAACTTGGGTCAAAGGGACCTGAAAAATCCTGAGGGAGTGGGAATCGATTTAAGGTTGGGTTCAGTTCATAAAATAATTAAAGGCGGGGCTTTTATAGAAGCAGATGGTGACGTTCTGGGAAAAAGAAAAGGTGTTGAAACAAAGCAAATCAACAAGGATTGGATTGTGATAAAACCCAGAGAATATTATCTGGAACAAACCATAGAATCCATTAATACTCCATTGGATTTAATGCCGATAGTGCATGTCAGAACTTCTCTTTTCCGGGCAGGGTTACTGCTTTTAAATTCCAAAACAGACCCGGGATACTGCGGGCAACTCACCATGGGACTGACTAACTTAAGCCCGTTTCCGGTCAAGTTGCAACTGGGGGCCAGGATTTGTAATATAATCTTTCATAAAATCAAAGGCAAAACAGTAAATTATAGAGGGCAGCACCAGGGCGGCAGAGTGAGTCCTAAGAAAATTGAAAGGCAGGTATGAGCAAACCGAGACACGAAGAATATCAATATTTGGATTTATTGAAAGACATCTTAAAAAATGGAGTTCGGAAAATCGACCGCGGGACGGATGTTGCTCTGTACAGTGTTTTCGGCCGGCAGATCCGCTTTGATTTATCCAAAGGCTTCCCGCTTTTAACCACAAAAAAAGTTTACTGGAAAGGGGTCTTACATGAACTCTTTTGGTTTTTCTCCGGACAAACCAACATTAAATATCTTGTAGATAATAATGTGCATATTTGGGATGATTACCCTTATAAAATATATAAACTCAAAGTCAAAAATCAAAAATCAAAAGTCAAAACTAAGGAAGAATTTATAGAGAAAATCAGAACAGATGCTGATTTTGCTAAAAAATGGGGGAATTTGCCCAGGATCTATGGGGAGATGTGGAGGAAATGGCCGACCAGGAAAAAGGGGCGGACAGTTGACCAGCTGAAATGGATTGTGCAGGAATTAAAGGATGACCCGGATGCCAAAAATCTGATTGTTAATTCCTGGAATCCCCAATACCTCTATACTATGGCTACTTACGAAGATACTTCCCATTTCCCAATCTGCCATAACATGTTCCAAATTAACCAAAGAGGAGGGAAGTTATCCTTGCAACTGTACCACAGAAGCTGCGAC
>CAZWTE010000042.1:0-2809 GCA_964637465.1 uncultured Gammaproteobacteria bacterium
GAAAATCATGCATGATGTTTTAGCAGGTAAGCCTAATGAGATTTTTGAAAAACCGGATGATGTTTTTCAAACTGAAGTAGATGGGTTGATGACCGGAAAACCCCACGGGGGTTCCCCCACCAGGAAAGAATATTTTGTTTCCGGGACAGAACCAAAGGGAGAATCAGGCAGCTATCAACGGCAGAAGGTTTGCAAGAGCAATCCGCACAGGCTGGCTAATGATAATGAAGATAATGAGGAAAAAGATGTGGTGGTTTTGCAGGAGAGTGACCCAACAGGGGCGGATAAGTGGCAAAAAGGCATAGATGAGTGGGTGGTAACAGCACCGGATGCCAGGCTGGTTGGGGCCACCAGAGGATGTGCGGGCGTGCCGGGGTTTACCACAGGTGGAGGCGGGGTGATTGAAATAGTTAATGTAGGAAACGGGGCTAATGTGCCCAGGGTGTTTGATGTATTGGCCCGGGCCAATTCCCCGGCAGGAGTTAAAAAAGTGACTTGGTTAATAGACGGTGGGGTAAAATCTACTTTGACTTCTGAACCATTTGCCCTGCATGTGGAATTTCCCCAAGGTGATAAAGGGTCACATACTATAACGGTGACTTTGGAAGACAATAACGGCGGAACTTTCTCTTCCTCAATTGGGGTAACTGTTGCGTTATAGGTCAGTTTTTGCTAATATAGCCTTCTAAAATTATGAAAGAAAGAAAAATCCGTAGAGAATCTCCTAAAGACATGTGGTGCGATATTGGTTATAGGCAATGTTACTCTAAGGGAAATCTGTCTGCAGAACAGCTTGATTGTCCTCAATGCCCTGATTATATTAATTTTATAGTTAAGAGTTCTAATAAATTAGACCAAAATTCTATAAAGTAATTTCCAAAATAGCCACTCTTTGGTTAATGCCGAATTTATCCACAAATCTTTGATGAATTTCAGCCATATAGCCTATTTGTTGACCATCTTTTTCCAAGGCAGCAAATCTGGTGGGATGGAATAAACTATTGTTGTCATTGCGAGGGATGCACCATACGGTGCGTCCCGTGGCAATCTCTATTTTCGGGGAAGATTGCTTCGCTTCGCTCGCAATGACAGAGGAAGAGGATGCAATAATAGGAAAAAGAGAATTAGCAATGGCAGAAAGTTCTTGAATTGGGTTATCTGTGCCGTTGCTTAGGGCAATTGCCAGGTGGTAAGTTTCTTTGGGCATGTCCTCGGATTGTGGAAAATAGACTTTGCCTAGTTCAAAAATAGCCACATCTTTAATACCATTTCTGATATTTTTGGCAGTAGCTTCCAATAAATTTGGCCACAAGTTATCTCTTAGGTATTCTGTTTCAGCTGACATGGGATTAAGAAGCTTGAGCAAATTTGAAATTTGAAATTTGTTCTGCCGAAGGCAGTTTGAAAAACAATTTGAAATTACTGCGGTTGAGTAAAATGAATAGGTTTGGATTTCGGTTAAGCCCAAATTAGCCAGGGTGGTTTTGAGCTTGTAAATTGTGTCAAAAAGTGATTGGTCAATTTTCTTGGGCAATTCTCCTACTAATTCCTTGGCCGGAATTTTTTCATAACCATACATCCGCGCTACTTCTTCAATAACATCCTCTTCAATATTGACATCCAGTCTGAAGTAAGGTGGTGTTACTTCCCAATCTGCGTTCCCACTCGTCAAGTGGGAAGCTAGTTTAAAGCCTAATTTGGTTAGTGATGATTCGATTTCTGAAGACGGAATTTCTACACCAATTAATGAATTGACTTTTTCCTGGGTTAACTTAATGGTTTTGATTTTATCTGTTAAATCCCCTATCAGAGTGATGCCGGTTAATTTACCTCCCAGTTCTTGGTACATCTTAATAGCTGCATCCAAAGCCTGCAGGCACCTTTGTTTGGTTAAGCCATGTTGAAATCTTTTGCTGGCTTCTGATTGCAGTCCCAGTCTGGTGGCGGTGCTTCTTAAGTTAACGGGGTCGAAAATGGCAGCTTCCAGTAAAATAGTAGTGGTAGACTCAGATACTTCACTGTTTTTACCACCCATTACTCCGGCTATTCCCAAAGCTTTCTCAGGATCAGTAATCAGTAAATCAGTGGTTTCGAGCTTTCTCCTCTTGTTATCCAAAGTGACAATCTCTTCATCTATCTTGGCGGTGCGAACAATAATAGTTTCATCTTTTACTGCCCCAGCATCGAAAGAATGTAGAGGTTGGCCATATTCCAGCATAACTAAATTGGTGACATCAGCAATGTTGTTAACAGACCTCATCCCGCTATCATTTAGTTTTTTCAACCATTCCGGGGAAGATTTATCTACTTTTAGTCCGTCTATTTTAGCCAGGCAATAAACAGAAGCTAGTTTGGAATTTAAAACTTCGGTTTCTACCCGGGGAAGTTCTAAATTTTTCCAAATATAATCTGATTGCTCCTTAAAATTAACTTCAGAGTTTGTGATTGCAGCTATTTCATAAGCTACACCGCGCATGGATAATAAATCCGCCCGGTTGTAGCCTTTCATATCCAGCTCAAAATATTCCGGAGTTACTTCCTTGACTGCGATTGTGCGAAGAGGTAAAAGCTGAATTATTTCTTCCACCGGCATTTTTAGATTTACTAATTCTCGTAGCCAATTAATACTGACCTTCATAAAACGTTTCCTTCAGGCTCAGCTATTTGGGTAGTGTTGATTCCATCAATTTTGCTTAATGCTTTTAAATCACCATTTTTAAACAACCTAATATCAGTAATGCCGTACTTTAACATAGTCATTCTTTCCGGCCCAAAACCCCAGGCTATGCCGGAATAAACATCAGGGTCA
>CAZWTE010000042.1:2819-9874 GCA_964637465.1 uncultured Gammaproteobacteria bacterium
TACACCCTCTGCCTTTACAAAAAATACACAGCCCATCTACGCCCGCCCCCGGTTCAACAAACGGAAAATACTTTGGCCGTAATCTTGCCTTCATATCTGTTCCTAATATTGCTTTGAAGAAATATTCAGAAAGGTATTGCAGGTTTGCCATACTGACTCCTTTATCTATATAAACCAGTTCGAATTGTTCGAAAGTATGCTCGTGTCTGGCATCCAGGTTTTCATACCTGAAACAGCGGTCCATAATCATTATTCTGATTGGAAGCTGAAGCTCTCTCATTGCACGTACCTGTCCATTAGAAGTGTGAGTCCTTAATAGTAATTCTCCTGGTGAAGCTTTTGTGTTTTGGGGATCTATATATAAAGTGTCCCATAAGTCTCTGGCTGGATGGCCTTTGGGCATATTTAACACCCTAAAGTTATATTCATCAGTATCAATGTGCGGAGCGGTAAATTGCTGGAATCCCAATTTCTTAAATAATTCAATGGTTTCTTGTTCCAGTTGAGTGATGGGGTGTAAATGTCCTACTCTAGCTTTACACCTTGAAGGTGTCAAGCTAAACTGTTCTGTTTCTAGCTTTTTGTAGATTTCTTCATGGATTTTAATTCTTTTATTTTCAATGACAGCTTCCAGTTCTTTTTTGACCTTGTTAAATAAAGGGCCAATTTTTGGAAGTTGGTCTTTTGGGAGTTTAGGAAATTCTAAGGATAATTGATTGACTATGCCATTTTTGCCAAAAAGCTCCAAAAAAATCTCATCGAGCTTTTTTAAATCCTGAGCCTGATTAATTTTTTCCAGATAATCCTGTTGAATTTGTGTAATTTTATCTTCCACATGCTTAATTTTAGCACAGTCAGCGGATTTCGGCGACGATTTTTTTGAAGTCATTAATGTGATGGACTGCTAAATCAGCCAAGGTTTTTCTGTCCAGATTAATTTTTTTGGACTTTAATCCTGCTATAAATTTAGAATAACTTAAACCTTCGTTTCTGACTGCATTACCCAGTTGAGTAATCCAAAGCCTTCTCATATCCCTTTTCCTCAGCTTACGTCCGGCAAAAGCATAGCTTCCGGCATGCAGAAGTGAAGACTTTGCTTCTTTAATAAGTTTGCTTCGGCCACCCTTGTAGCCTTTGGTTAAGCCTAAAACTTTTTTATGCTTTCTGTGGGCAACAATGCCTCTTTTAACCCTAGCCATAGTAGTAGTCAGTCATCAGTCTTCAGCTTTCAGACAGATAGCTATTTACCTCCTTTTTTAAATACATTAATAATTTTTCCCCAATATCCCGTACGGTTAATTCCGGCGTTATTCCTTGTTTGGAAGTTGCCTGTCCTTGACCTGCCTGTTTGTCTAAAGTTTCTGGTTTCCCTGCCCATAGTTATTAAAGCCCGATTATCTTTCTCAGATGCTTGCCTTCGCCTTTAAAGAATGTACTTGTTTTCTTTTGTTGGTTTAGCGCTCCTTTGCTCTTTTTTCTCTTTAAATGTCCGGCACCAAGTTGGTGCCTTCTTAAAATTTTACCTTTTGAGGTAATTTTCACTCTTTTTAATACTGATTTATTTGTTTTCTGTTTCGGCATTCTTTTTCCCTTTTCCTACTATCATAGAGAGTTTTCTGCCCTCCATCTTCGGCTCTTTTTCTATGCTGACTTTATCCCCCAATAAGTTTACAGCTTCCTGTAAAACCTGGTAGCCAATTTCCTGATGGGCCATTTCCCTGCCTTTAAACTTGACAGTCAGTTTAACTTTGTGTCCCTCCTTCAAAAACTCTTCAGTTCGGTTTAACCTAACCTGAAGGTCATGCTCAGCAATCCTGGGGGAAAGCCATAACTCTTTCAGCTCTCCTGCAGACGTACCTTTCCTGGATGCCCTTTCTTTTTTGTTCTCCTCATACCTGAATTTTTGAAACTCAGCTATTTTGGCAACAGGAGGGTCAGCGTTGGGTGCAATCTCTATCAGATCCTGCCCTAATGCTTTGGCTTTTTCCAAAGCTTCTATCTTAGTTAGTATTCCAAATTGTTCACCTTTGGAATCAATTACCCTAAGTTTTGAAGCCTGGATATGCTCATTAAGACGGTAAAATTTGGCCAGTTAACGAGCCTCCTTCATATTGCTTGTTGAAGATTTTAACATAAATTAGGACTTGGATTCAATCTCCAAATTAATTCGGGTTAAAAAGTCCTGGATTTGTAGTGCTCCTAAATTTTCACCGGCTCTGGTTCGGACTGCAATCTTGCTGTCTGTTTCCTCCCTGTCACCTACTATAATCATGTAAGGAACTTTTTGATTTTGAGCATCACGGATCTTTGCCTGCATAGTTTCCTGCCTCTTATCAACTTCAACTCTAATGTCTGAGTCTTTTAGTTGTTCGAGTACTTTTTGTGCATATTTTTGATGCCGATCGGCAATGGGTATAATTTGTACTTGTATTGGTGAAAGCCAGGTGGGAAAAGCGCCTCCGTATTTTTCGATTAAAAATGCCATAGTTCTTTCAATAGCCCCTATTGAGGACCTATGGATGACGATAGGTTGTTTTTCCTGCCCGTCTTCATCAATATATTTAAGATCAAATCTCTGTGGTAAAACAAAATCATATTGAACAGTGAAAGCTGTTTCCTCCTTACCGCTAACGTTTTTAAGTTGCAGGTCAATCTTTGGCCCATAAAAGGCAGCTTCATTCGGAGCTTCAAAAAATGGAGCTTTGGCTTCGGTTAGTACCTCCCTTAAAGCATTTTCCGCTTTATTCCAGGATGCATCATCTTTAAAGTATTTCTTATCTTCATTCCTATCTCCTAAAGATAATCGGTAACGGTAATCCTGTCCTTTGACAAAACCTAAAATACCATTGGCATAGTCGATTAAATCAAGGACTTCTAAAATAACTTGTTTTGCCTGGTCTGTTTTACAAAAGATATGTGAATCAGTCAAAGCAAATACCCTGACCCGGGTTAATCCGCTGAGTTCACCGCTTTTTTCATAGCGGAATTGTTGGGCTACTTCGGCCAGCTTTAGCGGTAATTCTTTGTAGCTTCGCAATTGGGATGCATACAGCATAAAATGATGGGGACAAGTCATCGGGCGAAGTATTAACTCATCTTCATCAATCTTCATTGGCGGATACATAGTATCCTTGTAATAAGGATAATGTCCGGAGACTTTAAATAAATCTACTTTGGCCAGCGGTGGGGTTATGACGTGTTGGTAGCCTCTTTTGATTTCTTCGTCTATCGCAAAACGTTCCAATTCCCGCCTGATGGTGGCTCCTTTAGCAGTAAATAGCGGCAACCCTTTGCCTACTAGATCAGAGAAAACATACAACCCCAAATCCTGCCCAATTTTGCGGTGATCCCGCTTTTTGGCCTCCTCCAATATTGCCAGATGCTCATCAAGCTCTGTTTGGGTCGGAAAGCATGTGCCGTAAATCCTGGTCAGCATTTTATTTTTCTCGCTGCCTCTCCAATAAGCACCGGCAATAGAAAGCAGCTTAAAATATTTTAGTTCCTGTTTTGGGTCACTTTCAGTATGTCCGCCTTTGCATAGATCCAGAAAGTTTCCAGGATCATTTTCGGTAATCTTTTTGCCTTCCTTGGCAAATTCCTCAATCAACTCAAGTTTATAGGGATTATCGGCAAAATCTTTTTTGGCTTGCTCTACGGAAACTTCTTTTTCCTGGAATGGTCCCCAGGTTTGAACCAGTTCTCGCATTTTTTCTTCGATTTTGGGAAAATCTGCTTCAGATATTTTTCTGTCACCAAAGTCAAAGTCCTGGTAAAAACCATTTTCAATAGCCGGACCAATGGCATTATGAGTCCCTGGCCAAAGCTGCTTGACAGCAGCTGCCAGTAAATGAGCGCATGAGTGTCTTAAATTATTTAAATCTGATTGGTTGTCCTTGTTCATAGCTTTACTATAGCAGGTTTTGAACTTTTTTTAACCCTGCCAATAATGCCTTTATAAGAACGAAGCCACCCAATAAAATCAACAATGATATTTACCATATAATCATGATAAGCCTTGCCTTTTTCAGGAGAGGCCTTAATAGAAGCGGAAAAAGATCCTGATGGTGCAAAAGCTTTTTGTTCGAAACTGTTCCAAGGAATATCAATGATTTCTCCTCCAGGCCCAAATAAATCATCATTCGAATATTTTCCGAAGATTTTTTTAAAATTGATTTTACTTTTAGTAAGCCTGTCTTTTTTGATTAAATGAGGATATTTATACCAGATATGAGATATCTCCAGCTCTCCTGAGTGGTGTTCATTAGAAGCTTTAATCTTTAAAGAAATGTTTCTTGCTATCTTCCAAGGATCAATTACAGCAAAAAAAATATTCGGTAATTCATACTCATGCAGCTCCTTTGCAGCAGTGAGAAGTGCGGGAAGATTTGCTACTTTGTGACCATTAATAATTAATATTTTCTTAAATCCGGCCCTGGCAAGGCTTTTTGCTATATCAGAGATAACTGCGATAAGTGTTTGCGGGCGAAGAGAAATAGTGCCTGCAAAACCACTATGATGGCTTGAATCCCCGAACCAGACAGGTGGAGTTGCCAAAACATCAGCCTTTTTTGCCGCGTCTTCTGCAAGAGCAATAGCTGCGTAGGCGTCAACCCCTAATGGTCCTGCTGGCCCATGTTCCTCCGTACTTCCTGCCGGGATAATTGCAATATCATTACTCTTAAGATATCCTGCGACCTCCTCCCATGTCAGTTCTTGAATCCAAACAGATGTTAATTTTTTCATATTCTATTTTGCCTCCTGAAACCAAACCGGTGGTGTTCTAAGATAAAAATGTGGTAAATCTTGAGGCAGTAAAGGTTTAGCCAAATCCTTACTTGAGTTAATTAATAATATAGTATCAGGGAAAGCTTTTGCTAGTAAAGGTGCTTCTTGCAGACGCATAACCGTATAATGATAAGCGATTTGTTCAGGATCTTCTGTAAGCTGATGATGTCTGCCGGCTGATTCTATTAGTTGGGTACGTTGTCGGAAATACTTTGGATCTTTCCAAAGTAAGGCATAAGGAGAAAGTCTATCTACAGGATTTTTGGAATCCGGAACAGCAAGATTCCATGTTTGATATAGATCGCTGAGCCAAATTGTAACAATGTCCCTTTTGCGCGCTTCGTCTTGGATCCTGACAAGATATTCATAAATTTGCGTTTTGGGAAACCGATTGAATTGTCCGTGCTCATCGGCAAGCAGGAGCCGGATATGGGATCCTGCCGGGTAAACAGCAAGAACTGCAGACCGCATAGACACAAGTTCAGACAATAATTTTTCATCATAAACGTCTGGTTGCCTTTTACTGCCTACTCCCCAAAAGGCGGTAAAGGAAAGTGGTTGTCTTTCCAGAATTCTTGCGGCAACTATTCGCTCGAAAATATTACCGCTATTATGGACTCCTTTTGTAAATGGCTGTAAGGCACCATATAATATCACAGCTTTTTTACGAGCTTGAGATTCAAGACTATTCTCGCGGGTGGAGCGAATTTCTTCTATTCTTTTTTCATTATCAATCTTCATAATTATTCCTTATTTTTCCCACAAAAAAACCTCCCCTGCGGGAGGCTGTTGTGCTTTTGGAATTTTAGCCAAAACTACACCACAAAACCTCCCTCGTAAAGGGTAGTAGTTGTAGTGCAACACATTTGAGAAAAATTAATCATATATATTAATAATATAATATAACAATTTTCTGATCGTTGTCAAGATTTATTATAAGTTATTACACTCCCAAAGCATATTCTAAGGCTGCTTGAGTATGCAAATCGAGTGTATCCAGAATCTTTTTATCCGTATCCTCAGTATGGATTATCAATGGTAACTCTGTGCAGCCGAGGATTACACCGTCTACTTGATACTTATTTATAATCTCAATTAATCTTTTTTTACTTTCCGGTTTAAAATTTCCCACAACCAGTTCATTAAAAATAATGTTGTTGATTTCATCCTGTTCAGTTTCGTTCAGGATAACAATAATTTTTGTAACGATTAAGATATTTTTGCAGGATTAATTCATAATACCTAATGGTTGATTCATGACTTATACCGTCCAGGATGCCAATCCTTTTCTTTGGTAACATAGCTTATCTGGAAGTTTTAGGGAGGGATTCGAGGATTTGGCTAAGTCCGGGGATAAAGTTAAATAACCTTAAGATGTAGATGACAACGGCAGCTATAATAGTGGCTCCGATTACTGTGCCCAGTCCCCATGATAATCCTCCTAAAAAATTGGCAATAATAATATTCTTTTTGCTCATGTTCATATTGGCCTTTAAGTGTTTTTCTATATGAGGGGTCACTAATTTATATTAGCATAAAGGTGAATGTGGGCAGTACAGGGATCGAACCTGTGGCCTCGTCTACGTCAAAGACGCGCTCGTACCAGCTGAGCTAACTGCCCGTCTTGGGATATTTTAACATACCTAACCTACAGCCTGGGCTGAGAGATTGGCTGTGCCACTACCCTGTTTGCCGCTTCCGCCTTCAAAGGCGCCTTCCATGGCAGAGGGCCGTTTGGCCGGGCTGGGGATGGCAGCTGCTTTTTCCTGTTTTTCACTCTTTTGGCGCTGCTCAATCAATTTTTTCCTAAGTTCTGCCTGCTGGTAGACACTTCTGTCCCTGTAGCTGGCCTGATAGTGTAATAGCTGGTTTTTTTGGTCTGTTGGTAAATTGGTGGCAATGTCATTTATTTCTTCTTCAAATAACAACTTATCTTTGGCCCGTTGGGTTCTTTCCCGGTCTTCTTTTAAAGCCTGGAAGAAGAGTTTTATTCTGTCTGCTTCTTCTTTTTTCTCCTGCTGCTTGGCAGCTTCTTTTTTTACTGCCTGATTAAATTCAATTGTGCCTTTGGAAAATCTCCCATTTCCTACCGACTCGGTTGTATTTTCTGTTTCATAAGTTCCGCCGAGCAGGTCTTTTGCGGAGGAGGCAACGGTGGACAAAAGAGATGTTTCCCTTTCAAAATCCTCAAAAGAACCCAGGATGCCTCCCAAAATATTGCGGGGATTAATCTTGCTGTTTGTGTTACCAAAAGTATTCATGGCAGGTAT
>CAZWTE010000042.1:9884-10625 GCA_964637465.1 uncultured Gammaproteobacteria bacterium
CACTATTTAGGCTGCTTTTTTCAAAAGGGCTTCGTCTGCTCTTTGTCGATACACTTCAATAGGAGTGATTTTACCTTCTTCTATGACTTGCCTGGGGTTTTCTATTGTTGGAACAGGTTTTTTGAATATGATTTCACCAGAAGTTGCAATAGGACTACTACCTACCGGCTTAGCTGGACTTCCTAAAATTTTTTCAGGACTTTTTGTTACTGGATTTTGTGGATTATTGTCCATAATTGGAGCATATTCTACAACTTTATGGCTAGAAGTCAAATTAAACAGAGTTAGAATATTGTAAGAAGGTGCGGATGAGAGGAATCGAACCTCCACGCTCTTGCGAGCACAAGATCCTAAATCTTGTGTGTATACCGTTTCACCACATCCGCATAAATTAAATGTATTTTAACAAACTAAGGAGATTTAACCAAATTTTTTAACGGCAGTATTGTGGGCTTGGAGTTCCAGAGTATCATCCAGAGATTTAAGCTCAATTTCTTTTTCGTATTTTACTTCCAAAGCTTTTTGCAAAAGCCAGTCAGCCAGTTTGGGGTTTTTGGGCAGAAGCGAGCCGTGCATGTAGCAACCGATGGCATTTTTATAAACACAGCCTTCGGCACGGTCTTTGCCATTGTTACCAAATCCTTTGATAACCATGCCCAAAGGATTTGCGCCCTTTTTTAAATAAGTTTTACCTGAGTGATTTTCAAATCCTACTAATTTGCCAAACATTGATTCAATAAC
>CAZWTE010000043.1:0-10556 GCA_964637465.1 uncultured Gammaproteobacteria bacterium
TTATATATCAGGGAAGCATTATTGGCTTTGGTGTTGGGCAGGATATAGTAAATTGATCTAATTAACCTAATTACTAATTTCTAAATAATGTCCAATGACAAATGACCAATTGGGTATTAGAACATTGGGATTTCATTAGAAATTAGAATAATTAGTAATTAGAAATTTTATTAATATGGATAGTAAACTTATTCTGTCCGACGGGACAGTTTTTTTAGGACAATCTTTTGGAGCGGATCAAACCACCTCAGGCGAGGTGGTTTTTAATACCGGTATGGTCGGATACCCGGAATCTATAACTGACCCCTCCTATTTTGGCCAGATTTTGGTTCTAACTTATCCTTTACAAGGCAATTATGGAAGTCCGGGAAAAACTTTTTGGGAATCAAAAAAGATTCAAGTAAAGGGGGTAATTGTGCAAAATTATATTGATCACCCATCCCACTTTGAGAGCCAAAGGACTTTGGGGGATTGGCTGAAAGAAGAGGGGATACCAGCGTTGCAGGGGATTGATACGCGAGAGTTAACCACAAAGCTTAGGGAGCATGGAGTACTGCTGGGGAAAATAGAGACAAGAGACAAGAAACAAGAGACAAGGAAAAACAAGTCCAGACTCTTGACTCTAGCAACTGGCGGCTCCATATATGATCCTAATTCAGAAAATATTTTGCCATATGTGAGTACCAAAAAGGTGGAGGTTTATGGAGAGGGCCCTTCGACTTCGCCCGCCTTCGGCGAGGTTTCACTCAGGGTAAATAAGAAAAATATTGTGTTGATTGATTGCGGGGCCAAGGAAAATATTGTCAGGAGTTTGGTGAAAAGGGGAGTAAAGGTCACCCGGGTGCCTTGGGATTTTAATGTTTTAGCAGCAGGTATAGGTTTTGATGGAGTATTGATTGCAAATGGTCCCGGTGACCCAAAACAAGCTAAGGTGACAATTGCCAATGCGAGAAAAATTTTAGAAAAAAACATTCCTGCCTTTGGTATTTGTTTAGGCAGCCAGATTTTGGCTTTGGCAGCCGGGGGGGAAACTTACAAATTAAAATTTGGCCACCGGTCTCAGAACCAGCCGGTAATAGATCAAACTAATAAAAAAGCGATCATAACTAGTCAAAATCACGGCTTTGCCGTAGATATGAAGTCAATGGGAAGAGATTGGGAGGAATGGTTTGTGAATCTGAATGATGGGACCAACGAAGGAATTAGGCACAAAAAGAAACCTTTTATGGCCGTGCAATTTCATCCGGAAGCCAGCCCTGGCCCAATCGATGCAGGATATTTATTTGATGAGTTTTTAGAGTATGTCATATAAGTCTAATAAGTCCTATATGTCCAATATGTTAAAGAAAGTGCTTGTTCTTGGTTCCGGCGCCCTTAAAATCGGTGAAGCCGGGGAGTTTGATTACTCCGGCTCACAAGCCTTAAAAGCCTTAAAGGAAGAGGGGATCGGGGCAGTATTAATTAATCCTAATATTGCCACTATTCAAACTTCAAAAGAGCTGGCCGGAAAGATCTATTTTTTACCGGTGACTCCTTATTTTGTCGAGCAGGTTATTAAAAAGGAAAAACCGGATGGGATATTCTTAAGCTTTGGCGGCCAAACTGCCCTAAATTGCGGTCTTGAATTAGAGCGCAAGGGTATATTTGATAAAAACCAGATAAAAGTTTTGGGTTCTCCGGTAAAAAGCATTGAGGTTACTGAGGATAGGGAGTTGTTTGCCGGTGAGCTTGATAAGATTGATGTCAAGGTCCCCAAGGGCGGATTTGCCCGTTCTTTAGACCAGGCTTTAAAGATTGCCGGAGATTTGGGGTACCCGGTCCTGATCAGATCAGGATTTTCTTTGGGAGGATTGGGCTCGGGGGTCATAGAGAATAAAGAAGGGCTTATTAAAATGGTGACGATTGCCCTAAAACAAGCTCCACAGATTGCCATTGAAGAGTATTTAAAACACTGGAAAGAGATTGAATATGAAGTAGTCCGGGATAAGGATGGTAACAAGATTACTGTTTGTAATATGGAGAATATGGACCCTTTAGGCGTCCATACCGGGGAAAGCGTTGTGGTAGCTCCTTCTCAAACTCTTAATAATTACCAATACCACTATTTACGTAAAATTTCCCTGCAGGTAATCGAGCATTTAGGTATTGTGGGGGAGTGCAATATCCAGTTTGCCTTAAATCCCAAAAACAACGATTACCGGGTGATCGAGGTTAATGCCAGGCTGTCCAGGTCTTCTGCCTTGGCCTCCAAAGCTACCGGCTACCCCCTGGCTTATGTTGCCGCCAAGATTGCGTTGGGCTTTACCTTACCGGAACTTAAAAACAATGTCACCCTGTCCACCTCGGCCTTCTTTGAGCCGGCCTTGGATTATATCGTGATCAAAATCCCCCGGTGGGATTTGCAAAAATTTGTCGGAGCCAAGGAATATATTGGTTCGGAGATGAAAAGCGTCGGGGAGGTAATGGCCATTGGCAGAAGTTTTCCGGAAGTTTTACAAAAGGCCATCAGGATGCTGGAAACCGGCCAGGATGGGCTTTTAGGTAATGGTGCTGATGATACTCAACTTCTGCCCACTACAGAAAGGCTTTTTGCTCTTGCCCAAAGATTCGGTAAAGGCGAGTCTGTTGAAAACATTTATCAGGCAACGGGTATTGATCCATGGTTTTTGTACCAGATTAAAGAGATAGCGGAATTTGAAAATAGTCTTCAGTCATCAGCCTTCAGTCGTCAGGCGATATTAAACGCCAAGAAGTTAGGGTTTTCGGATAAGTTACTGGCAAAAGCGTTTAAGACTACCGAAGAGGAAATCAGGAAATTCCGGAAGAAAAATGGTATTACTCCCAAAGTAAAACATATTGATACTTTGGCTGCCGAATATCCGGCCAGGACCAACTACCTGTATTTGACTTATCATGGGGAAGAGTCAGAAGTAGAGTCTAGAGTCAAGAGTCTAGAGTCAAGTAAAGAAGAAAAGGCTATTGTTTTGGGTTCGGGTCCCTATCGGATTGGGTCTTCGGTGGAATTTGACTGGTGTTCGGTGACAGCGGCACAAACTTTAAGGAAAAAGGGGTTGGAAACGGTTATTATTAATTGCAATCCGGAAACAGTTTCAACCGATTATGATTGTGCAGATAAACTATATTTTGAGGAACTGACTTTTGAGAGGTTAAGCGACATCTATGATATAGAAGGAGACGCCGGTTTGGTGTTAAGTTTTGGCGGCCAAGTGCCCAATAATTTGGCCATGGCTTGTTTTAAGGCCGGCTATCATATTTTAGGCACTTCCCCTCAAAATATTGACCGGGCGGAAAACAGGGAAAAGTTTTCTAAGTTGTTGGACCGGTTGGGGATTGAGCAGCCGGTCTGGCAGAGTTTGGAGAATCCGGATGCCGCCTTAGGGTTTGCCAAAAGGATTGGTTACCCGGTTTTAATCAGGCCTTCTTATGTTTTATCGGGATCGGCCATGAATGTGGCATATTCAAGTTCTGACCTGAAGAAATATTTGCAGAGTGCTTCGGATGTATCTCCCCAACATCCGGTAGTGATATCCAAATTTGTGGAAGGGGCAAAGGAGATTGAGGTTGACGGAGTGGGGGATAACGGGAATTTGCTAATTTATGCCATATCAGAGCATGTGGAAAATGCCGGGGTGCACTCGGGGGATGCCACTATTGTCCTGCCTCCGCAAAAGCTTTATTTGAGAACTATCAAAAAAATTAAGGATGCGACAAAAAAGATTATTCAAGCATTAGATATCAACGGGCCGTTTAATATCCAATTTTTAGCCAAGGACAATAAAATTCAGGTCATTGAATTAAATCTGCGGGCTTCCAGGTCCTTCCCGTTTGTATCAAAGGTAACCGGTTATAATTTTGTGGAAATGGCTACAAAAGTGATGTTAGGAGAAAAGCTATCTGGGGATTTTAAAACTTTGGACTTGGATTATGTAGGAGTAAAAGCTCCGCAGTTTTCTTTTAGCCGGATTAAGGGTGCTGATCCCAGGCTTAGGGTAGAGATGTCTTCCACCGGGGAGGTGGCTTGTTTTGGCGATGATCTACAGGAGGCTTACCTGAAAGCAATTTTGGCCACCGGGTTTAAATGGCCCAAAAAGAATGTTTTTTTGACAATAGGAGGGGAGGAAAATAAATTAGATATGCTTGCTTCAGCAAAACAGCTGTCAGTTTTAGGGTTTAAGATATATGCTACAGAACACACCAATAAATTTTTAAGCCGGCATGGGATTAAAAGTTGCAGAGTTTATAAGATTTCTGAAGATCTCCATCCGTCTGTTTTGGATCTTCTGAAAAATGGCATAGATTTAGTAATTAATATATCTGAGCCGGGATCGGAAAAAGGGGAGACAGATGGGTATATCATTAGGCGAAATTGTGTAGATTTAGGTATACCCTTAATTACCAACCTGCAGTCAGCTGAATTACTGGTTTCCAGTTTGGCCACCAAAAAGCTGGCAGATTTGCAAATTAAATCCTGGGATGAGTACGTTTCCTAGCCTTATAGAGCCAGGCCTTGTGTGTCTGTGTTGTCATTGCGAGGAGTTCTTCAAAGAAGAATGACGAAGCAATCTGGTTATTTTGTAAATTTAAAGGTGGAAAGGATTTGGTTAAATAGCTTCATTCTTTCGGGGTCAATCGGGCCATACTGATCAATCGGATTTGGTGTTAAATAAACTCCGTAGTATACAGTCGAAATACCATTACGATCCTTTTTTATTGGCTTAGGAAAGAAGAAGGCATAAAAAGGACCCATCTTGGTACTGTAACCCTTTTTCGGATTATATCCTTCAAGATAAAATGAATATTGTAATAACTCGTTAACTTTAGTTTGCTGCTCATCAACTACAGGCAAATTTAACTTGCCAATTGTAGTTCTGACCCCTGGTAAATTACACTCTGCGGTTTGTGAGGCTTTTCGAAGATTATTATAATTAGCGAATTCGTCTTCATCCACACAAGAGTTATTCGTTATCAATTCCGCCCTTGCAATTATATTGGCTCCTGCCATTTTTTCGTCTTCTGAAGCGTTATGGTTATAAACTGTTTCTGGGGAAAAATCCGATCTTGGGGGGTATTTGAAGGAATAACCTAACTCTGTATTTGTATATGTTTTCCAGTCAACAATTTCAGCAGAGTTGGAGGATTCGGCCCTCTCATTTATCTTATTGACAATATTAGTAGCTGTGCGGGCGACAAAAGCGCTAGAGAGGGAATGAAGCCATCGGTAGCCTAAATATACGACAGCAGTAAGGACTGCGGTTACTGCGATAATAATTAAGATTGCGGCCAGGCCTTTTTGTTTCACCGATTCATCATATCACAGAGTTATTCACTTCCTCTTTAATCTAGCCCCTGTCTTGACAATATAGTGTACGATCGTACATCATATTGATATGAAGGCGAGAAGAAAAGGAAGTCTCAGTTGGTGGGTTCTGTTTGCTTTAGAAAAAGCGGTTGATGGTTATGTGGTTTTTGAAGATTTTATATACAATCCATTACTGGAAAGGCCGGTTAAAAAATCAGAATTGGGTTTAGTCTTAAAAAGATTGCGGGAGAAAGGATTGGTTGAACAAGTTAAGTTGAAAAATGATGTCATTATCAAATTAACAGAGGAGGGCAAGGGTTTGATTGGTGGTTTTGAAGAGAAAGATTGGGATGGGAAGTGGCGGGTGGTGATTTTCGATATTCCGGAGGAGAAACGGATTATCAGGAACCTGTTTAGAAGGAATTTAAAAAAATGGGGATTTAAACATTTACAAAAATCAGTCTGGATGAGTAAGAGGGATGTTTTTAATAAATTAGAGGCTTATATTAAAGATTTAGGGATAGAGAAGTGGGTGGTAGTGATGGAGGTAGATCGATTGACTACTCATACCATATAAATAGATTTTTTGCGGGAAATGGAGCATAATAAATTCAAAGGTCAAAATTCAAAGGTCAAAATTGCAATTCAAAATTAAAAAGTTTTCAAAGAAAACTTCCATACTTTTGACTTTTTACTTTTGATTTTTGACTTAACATTATGTTCATTCCCAAATACACCATTACTAACAAAGTCCTCAAAGACATTGGTATAGTGGAGGCTGCCCGGGAGATTATTGTGAATGCTCCTTTGGTGCCGGCCTGGGAGGCCAAATTTAGGAAAGAAGCCATTGAGCGGACTATCCATCATGGAACCCACCTGGAGGGCAACCCCATTTCTTTGGAGGAAGTCAAGGATGTCCTGGAAGGCCAGGAGGTAATCGCCAGGGACCGGGATGTGCAGGAGATCATCAATTACCGGAATGTTTTAAATTTCATTGCCGGCATTCATACCCAAATAGGCTCATCAGGCAGTTACAGCTTTACTATTGAGACAATTTTAGAGATGCATAAATTGACTACTGATAAGATTTTGCCTTCGGATTCCTCCGGTAAATTCAGGATCAGGCAGGTGGTGATTAAAAATACCAAGACCGGCCAAATTTCCTATACCCCGCCGCCGGCTGCTGAAGTGCCGTATTTGGTGGAGGATTTGGTTAATTGGGTTAATTCAGACGAAGGCAGGCAAATCCACCCGATTATCAAAGCCGGGATTATTCATTATGAGTTAGCCCGGATTCATCCTTTTGTGGACGGCAACGGCAGGGTGGCGCGGGCGGTGGCAACCTTAATATTGTTTTTGGATGGTTATGATATCAGGAAATTTTTTTCTTTTGAGGAATATTTTGATGAGAATCCGATGCAGTACTATTTAACACTACAAGCTGTATCAAACCAGCTGGTGCTGGACACGCATGAGCGCGATTTAACTCTTTGGCTGGAGTATTTTGTGGAGGGGGTGGCGATAGAACTGAATCGGGTCAAGGAGAAAGTGCAGCGGATTTCGGTTGATGCCAGGATTAAGGATAAGCTGGGACAGCAACTCATGTTAAACGAGAGGCAGATGATGATTATGGAGTATATCCATAGGCATAAATCATTATCCAATAAAGAGTTTAGGAAGATTTTTCCCGATCACTCGGATGATACTGTGTTGCGGGAGCTTAAATTCTTAAGGCAAAAGGGGTTGGTCAAAAAAGCCGGCGGCACTAAAAAGGCAGCTTATGTTTTAAAATAGAAACTATTTTATGTAATCCTGCAGGGAGATTGCTTCGGGATCGTTTGGCATCCGGCTATGGTCGTAATCAACAGAGCTTGGATGGATGCTGGCAATGGGTTTTCCGTCAGCATCAAGAGAGGGGATAATGTTGCCTGTGTTACCAGCTCTGATATATTTTTTAATGATACTGCTACTTCTTCGGGAGGCCGCCGTGATTTCTTCCACGCAAAGAATCAACCTGCCTAACGTTTGAGCAGGGACTTGATCTGGAGTAATTCCTGATAGTGTCTCTTTTAATATCCGGGCATAGCCATTTACAACTGCCAATTTGGTGTCAACTCCTTCAACGGAGTTGGTAAATACCTCCACACCTAGTCGGTAAGCTGCTACAGGATTTTCAGGGATTTTGCCTGTAAGCGAAGCTGGCATTTCTGTTGTACCGCCATTATTTCCTATTTCTTCATGACCATTACCAGATATAGAAAGTTTTGTTTCCATGGTTTAAGAGTAGCTATTCTACATCACCATATGCTTTACTGCAATATGCCTAAGCGGGTTGGCTTTCGTGTCCGGATATGGTAATTATAGGACTGAATCAAACAGCAGCCAGTTGCTTTTGAGGCATAGTCATGCCTTCTTTCCAGACTGATACACAATTTTTTCCGTTTGCTTTAGCATGATACAGGGCAGTATCAACCCGATTGATAGCTTCTTTTACGGTAATACCCGGTTCTAATGTATATATTCCAACAGATATTCCTTGTCGCCAATCTGCTCCGTCAGGGGCTTTGATGGGAGCTTCTTCCAAATGTGTCCTAATTTTCTCAGTCAATGCAATTGCGCCTTTTGTATCTGTATCGTACAATAAGACATCTAATTCGTCTCCTCCTGGACGACCAGTTTCCCCCCCCTCGGTTTTTTGAGTAGCCGTTTTTTTCTCAGGTGTACGGCCAACAAAATCTTGTCTTCTTTTAACATATGTATTGATGATTCTAGCCACGGTTTTAAGCACCTTGTCTCCAAAGGGGTGGCCATGAATATTATTAGCATTACTGAAATCATCCAAATCAATTCTTAAAAGCGTTGCTCCGTGAAATGATCCGCCTTCCTTTCTCGGTTGGGGATTATTGCTAATTATAGCTAAAGCCTCTTGTAAATGGCTGTTAAAATGATTTACGGCATAAAAACCCTCTTCTCCTAACAGAGGGTCATATAGGGATTTATCGATTATATGTTGATCTTCTGCTCTAGATTCAGCTAAAACACTCAGTATCCCGTCTTCATTCTCCGGGGTTATTTCTCCTGATCTAACTCTTGCGCAAAGATCTTTAAGAGCTTGAAATACTGATAATCTAGTTCGGTCATATCTTTCAGGAGGTAAATCAGTGCTGTTTGTTGGTACATAGGTTAGTTCTGTTTGGTCAATCATTATTCTAACGTACCTGAAATTTTAAAATTTTACAATCCCCCTTGGATAGATTACAATCCTTTTGCTGTCATCCTGAGTGTAACGAAGGATCTCTTGTGAATACAAGAATTCTTTAACCAGTAAAGAGATTCTTCGGCTAATCGCCTCAGAATGACATAAAATGGTATATGTTATTTTCTGAACTTTCCCAATATTTTGAAAAACTGGAACAAACTTCTTCCAGGCTGGCTTTGATTGATATTTTAGCTGAACTGTTTTCTGAAGTTGATTTTAGTGAAATCGGCCATGTGGCATATCTGATCCAGGGCCGGGTAGCCCCATTTTTTGAACCTTTGGAAATCGGCATGAGCGAGAAGCTGGTAGCAAGCGCTGTTGCGCGAGCAACTTCTCAAACTCGCGAGGAAGCCTTAAAACTTTATGAGAAATTGGGCGATCTGGGATTAGTTGCGCAACAGCTAAAGTCAAAAGTCAAAAGTCAAAAGTCAAAATTGACAGTAAATGATGTTTTTGAAACGTTAAGAAGCATTGCCAAGATGAGCGGGAAGGGGACGGTGGAGAAAAAAGTTTCTACTTTAGCTGGGTTGCTGGAAAAAGTGGATGAAATATCTGCCAAGCACCTGGTCAGGATTCCTCTGGGAGTTTCCAGGTTGGGGGTAGGGGATCCGACAATTTTGGATGCTTTTGCTAAATTAAAGCTGGGTGACCGCTCAAAAAGGAAACTTTTGGAAGGAGCGTATAATCGAGTATCTGATTTGGGGTTAATTGGAGAAACGCTATGGAAAGAGGGATTAGAAGGGGTAGAGGGATTAGAGGTGCAGGTGGGCCGGCCGATCAGGTCACAATTGGCAGAAAGATTGCCCACTCCGGAGAAAGTCATTGAGAAATTAGGCACAGTAAATTCGCAGAAAAAATTAGATGGATTTAGAGTCCAATTGCACAAAGATGGGGATCATATCAGGTTGTTTTCCCGGAATCTGGAAGAAACCACCCTGATGTTTCCGGAGATCGTTGAAGGGGCGAAAAAACAGGTTAAAGCCAAAATTGTGATTTTGGACTGTGAAGCAATTGGTTTTAATCCGGCCTCCGAAGAATTTTTGCCTTTTCAGGAAACAACCCAAAGACGCAGAAAATACGGAATCGCGGAAATGGCCAAGAAGATTCCCCTTAAGGCTTTTTGTTTTGATATTTTGTATAAGGACGGAAAATCATTAATTGATCTTCAATTAAAAGACCGGCTGGAGATCTTGGAGGAAACAATTAAAGAGGGGGATGTGCTGATGGTGGAAAAGGGAGAAACAGTCAGCGATGCAAAAGTTTTGCAAGCCATGTTGGATGATGCCATTTCCAAAGGTTTAGAAGGGTTGGTCGTTAAAAGGCCGGATTCCAAATATGAAGCCGGAGCCAGGAATTTTAACTGGGTGAAATTAAAAAGGCATTCAGCCGGAGAATTAAAAGACACGATTGATTGTGTAATCCTGGGCTATATTTTTGGCCGGGGTAAAAGGGCGGAATTTGGAGCCGGTTCGCTCCTGGTAGGGATTTATGATAAGGAAACGGATGAGTTTGTCACTGTGTCTAAAATAGGGACCGGATTAACTGATGAAGAGTGGAGGAGCATAGAAGTTAAAAGTGAAAAGTTAAAAGTTAAAAGCAAGCCGGCAAGAGTAAATTCTCTGATTGCTCCCAGCATTTGGGTAGAACCCAAAATAGTCATAGAAGTGTTGGCAGATGAGATTACCCGATCGCCCGTGCATACAGCCGGTGCTTCGACAAGCTCAGCATCTGGCGAAAAACAGCCCGGCTACGCCCTAAGATTCCCTCGTTTGGTCAAATTCCGTGAATCTGACAAGAAACCGGAAGATGCCACGACTGTTAAAGAGTTGGTTGAAATGTACCGAGAGCAGTTTAAGAAATAACGGTTATAATAATTATAAAATTATATTCAGAATTCGGAAAACGCAGCCAATGCTGTTATTTGTCTGATTAATCAAACTAACCGTCTTTTGGATCAAAAACTTAGGTGGTTGGAAG
>CAZWTE010000044.1:0-10325 GCA_964637465.1 uncultured Gammaproteobacteria bacterium
ACCCGGTTTCATCAATTTCCGCCTTGGCCCTCATTACAATCCGGCCTTTGCCGGTGGCATAAGCTGCCAGGATTTCGGTTTGATCATAAATGGAGGCGCCGGTGGGAAAATCAGGGGCTTTTACAAATTGAATCAAACTTTCAACAGTAGCAGTGGATTCAAATTGGTTATCGGTTTTCGGTTGTCTGTTTTCAGATTTGGGTTTGTCAGTTTTCTGTTTTTCAGTTACTGACGAACTGATAACCGACTGACTATTATCTGATAACTGATCACTGGGAACTGATAACTGTTTTGTCGGATGCTCAATCATGTAAACCAAAGCATCACAAACTTCTCCTAAATTATGGGGCGGGATTTGGGTAGCCATACCAACGGCAATACCGGAAGCGCCGTTTAAAAGTAAGTTTGGTATAACGGATGGTAAAAGAACCGGTTCCTGCGTAGTGCCGGAATAGTTGTCTATAAAATCAACGGTATTTTTATTAATATCCCGTAGTAATTCTTCTGAAATAGCCGATAGTCTAGCCTCTGTATTGTGGTTTATAAAGCCATTTCCCACAAACGAATGACATTCACTGTCTACTTTTAGTGAATAAACTTTTTGAATTCCACCATCTTCTACTTTGGCTATTGAATCAAAAAGATAATTATTGATGGTTAAATGTTCAAAAAGTAGTTGAGTATCTGTTTTTAAGGCGGGAATGATTGCTGGTACAATCTGAGAATAATTTAGCGCTAAATTAGAGTAGCGGTCAAAATTGTGTTTTATCGCAAATTCACGCTTGCTGTAGGACAAATTAGCATCCAGTTGAGCTAAGACATATTCCCGCAAATATGGTACATAGTCTAATAGGGATGAATCTTTTTGTAGTAACGAAATAATTTTGTCTAACTTCCTATTTTTATGTTTGGATAGAAATCCAATTTCCTGTTGGAATAATTTATAATTTTTAAGGCCTCTAATATATAGTTTATGTGTTGACCTATATTTATCAAAGCGTTTTGTGGAAGCAATACCAAATCTCAGAAAAAGTATTTGTAGTTGACTAATTAACTTTTCACTTATTGAGATAGCAGATAGTTCAACCATTTTCCTGCTGCTGCTTATACTGCCGTCTCCTTCAAAATAGGATTGCAGAAACCTTGCTGCAATTCTTTTAGGTGATTGCAAAATAACTTGAGGGATATCTTTTTGAGCTGCTTTAACAGGATTGAGTCCTAAGTTTTTCAAAAACTCTATTACATATAAACTGTGAATCTCTAATCTATAGTATGGCCTTTTTCCATATGAACTAGGTTTCTTTAAGAATTTATGAATACGGCAATCAGGAAAAACTTTCTTCCAAATTTTTTCAAACTCGTTTATCCATTCCTTATCACTATTGCAGAATTCAATTTTATTTTTTCCGATATAGGCTTCTGAAATTAATGCTCCTAGAAGATAAGCTAAGTCATAAGTCAAAGTTTTTGGCAAAATTTTGACCTCGGTGCGATAACTTGGATCAAAAGGGTAAAATTGTTCTAAGGAGACTGTTTGAGTGAGCCATAAAAGATCGGAAGTACGGTCAATTACTGCTATATCCCCAGTCTCGATTTGACTAAGTAATTTCCATTTATATTCCGGCTTACCTGTTATAAGGTTTCTTACCCACACTAGAAGAGGATGATTGTGAGAGCCCTGGATAGTAAATCCCTGTTTAGTTGTAACTTTGATTGTAGGATGCTTTCCGCTGTCAAACCATTTGGAAGCATGATTAATTTTTCTGTCTTTTGAAAGAACAGATAAAGAAATAGCCTCTTTTCCATCAAGAGAGATATCTTTAACAGGAAGTAAGCCGTTAGATGTAAGCACCAGAGTATTTCCTATAAGACAATATCTCATGGCAGCCGGAGAATCTCCGTCAATTGACCCATAGTTTCCCTGGCCGTCCACCAGCATATAGCGCATGGAAAAGTTTTGGGCCATTCTCACCATGGCTTCATAAACCGGGGCATCGCCGTGCGGGTGGAAATTTTTCAACACTTCTCCGACTACTGCCGCTGATTTTTGAAACCGGGAAGTGTGGTGTAAGCCTTGTTGGGACATGGCATAGATAATCCTTCGCTGGACCGGCTTTAGGCCGTCCCTGACGTCCGGTAAAGCCCGGGAAACAATGACTGACATGGCATAGTCCAAATAGGACTTCTGCATCTCTTCAATAATAGGAGCTGGTTGTACTTTACCGATATCGCTCATGAGTTGCTGGAAACAAAAAGGGAGCTTTCGCTCTAATTAATTATACCTTTTTTAGCCTGCCGGAAACAAGGGGCAAGAGATGTTTTTTAGGCCAGGTTTTCCAGGCTTGTTGGTTTCGGTATACAGGAAACTCATTCTTCTCTACCCAATGTAAATGATCAGGATTTTGGATATGGTCAATGAAAAGCTTACCATTTAGGTGATCAATTTCATGCTGGAAAATCCTGGCTATATACCCTGTCCACTTTTCCTCAATGAATTTAGCTTCGCAATCCCGGTTTGGATTTGAACTTATAAACCGGGATTGCAGGTTCAAAGCCCGGAGTTTGATGGAGGTTGGGCGGAAGACAATACCGCAAACTTGGCCGGTGGAATAGCAGCCTTCATACCACTCTCCTTTTCTTTTGGACGACCAAATAATTTCCGGATTAATGTAAATCCTTAAATCCCCGCCCGGACCATTTTCATTAGCTGCAACATCAACTAAGATTATTCTTTTAAATATCCCAATTTGTGGGGCAGCCAAACCCACTCCTTTTTTGTGTGTTTTTTGTTCATTCCGGATGATTTTCAGCATGGTTTTAATAATTTGCTTGACTTCTAAAGATGCAATGTTATCTTGAGGAATTTCTGCAGAGACTTTTTTAAAACGCGGGTCGTTTGGTTTCAAAAACATGAATCAGTTATAATACAATGAATGGCAAAATTAAAGATAGGTATATTTTTTGGAGGTAGGTCGGTAGAACATGAGGTGTCTGTAATAACAGCCCTGCAAGCTTATGAAAATTTAAACAAAGATAAATATGAGGTGATCCCAGTTTATGTCAGCAAAAAAGGAGATTTTTATATAAACCTTAAGTCTTTGGATTTAAAGAATTATAAGGATGTAGATGGCTTGCTTCTATCATCAACTAAAATCACCATGGGTAGAAAAGATAATAAGGGTGGTTTTTTCAGCCAAGGGATGTTGCCTAAATTTACTCCTATTGATGTAGCTTTTTTGGCTTTTCATGGTTCTTTCGGGGAAGATGGTTGTATGCAAGGACTTTTGGAAATGTATCAAATTCCCTATACCGGCTTTAATGTAACTGGTTCTGCAGCAGGAATGGATAAGGTAGTTTCCAAGTCAATTTTTCAGGAATTAGGCTTGCCTGTTGGTAAATATTTTTTAGTTAAAAGAAATGATTGGATTTTAGATTCTAAAAAGGTCCTAAAAGAAATTCAGGAGAAATTAAAGTTTCCGATGTTTGTTAAACCAGCCACTATTGGTTCAAGTATTGGAGTAAATATTGCAGAAAATGCAGATACGCTCTCCTTTGCAATTGAGATAGCAGGGACTTATGGCTCAAAAATTTTGGTGGAAGAGGCTTTTGAAGAAGTTGTGGAAGTAAACTGTTCGGCTTTGGGATATGAGGAAGTCAAAGCTTCAGTTTGCGAGATGCCAGTTGCTTCTTCAGAAGTTTTATCTTTTGCAGATAAATATCAAAAGGGCGGTAGTAAAGGCAGTAAAAGCGCTGGTATGGCTTCGCTTTCCAGGGTTATTCCAGCCCTAATATCTGAAAAGTTAACTAAAGAAATTCAAGAGGCAACCATTAATGTTTTTAAAGCCTTTGATGGATGCGGTGTTGCCAGAGTAGATTATTTTGTAGATAAGCGAACAGGCAAATTCTGGGTCAATGAAATAAACACTATCCCGGGTTCTTTTTCTTATTACCTTTGGGAAAAATCAGGAATCAAGTTTTCTCAGCTTTTAGATATGTTAATTGAATTTGCTTTAAAACGGGTAGAAAATCAAACTAAAACCCAATATACTTTTGAGTCCGGACTTCTTTCCGAAATGGCCCAGGCAGGTGGGATAAAAAATTAAGAATATTGGTCCGGGAGATCGTTCTCTAAAAGGACCACTGTTTCCGGTTTAGAAATTTTTCCTAAAATATTCATTGCTTCATTAAAAGATCCGGCGGTAAAAATTTTTTTCTTCGGGAAATTCGCAGTGGAGAGTCCGGCCAGTAAATCTTTTTTAGCATATTCCCCTACTATAATAATTTGGTCAGAAACTTTAGCTGCCTCTTTAGCAAATTCCTGGTTTGCCTCGGAACTTTCTCTGCCCTGCTCTACTAATCCAGGGGTAATTAAGATTTTTTGAGAACCGGAAATATCATGTAATAATCTCAGTGAAGATTTGCTGCTTTGAGGGTTAGTATTATATGTATTATCAATTAAGGTTAGTCCATTTTGTTTTTTAATTTCTAACCGGTGCGGGGTTGGTAATAATTTTGTCGCCCGCTCTTTTATTTCATTTAAAGTAAGTCCTAAATTTAGGGCAACGGTGGCAGCGGCTACAAAATTTTTGGCATGGTGCTCCCCCGTTAGTGGAATAGTAATTTGTGCAGAGGTTTTTGGAGTATGGAAAATAAAAGAAGTTCCTTCAGTTGCCACTTTAATATCAGAAGCATAATATTGGCTGCCAGTTCCATAAAAGTTTACATTCCCGCTTTCCATGTGGGAAGCTAGATTTTTAACTAAATCGCTTTCGTTGTTTAATATGGCTATGCCATTTTGAGGCAGGTTTTCTACTAATTCAAACTTGGCTTTGGCGATGTTTTCCAATGAACCAAACCGTTCTAAATGTTGTGGTGCAACCGCAGTAATAACCCCAATTTTAGGTTTAAGAAATTTAGTTAAATTTTTAATCTCTCCCCTTTTGTATGCACCAATTTCCGCAATAAGAATATCAGTATTGGATTTTAAATAATCCAAAATTGTTTGGGCAACGCCTAAGGGTGTATTAAAACTTTTTGGGGTTTTAACAACAAAATATTTTTTGAAAAGTAAAGTATAAAGCATGTCTTTGGTGGAGGTTTTTCCATACGAGCCAGTGATGGCGACAATTTTTAGATTGGATAATTTGGCTAGCTTATTTTTAGCAGCGGTTAAGATTTTTTCTTTTTGATAATACTCTAAGGGTCGGATTAAAATTTGACTTAAGATCAAAAAGATTGGAGAAAAAAAGGATATAAGCGGGATAAATCCCGGTAAACTCAATACTAAAAGTAACCTTGCTTTAGTTGTCCATTCCAGCCGGTGCTTTTTTTGTAAATTTCTTTTAGAGGGATTTTTCAAAAACCACTTTAAAAAATCCCAGGATTTATATTCCAATATTTGATAAATATAAAGATGGTCAAATATTGGAAAAATTCTAGACAAAATCTTTGACAAAGTATGCCACCCTTTCCGGCCATTTAATGTGTGGGAAATGGCCCGTATCTTCCAGCACGATCAACTTGGAATTTTGAATGAGCCGATACATCCTTTTGCCATACACCAAAGGGACAGCTCTATCTTTTTCTCCCCAAATCAGTAAAGTTTCGGTAGTTATTTTCGATAGGTCATTAGTTAAATCTTCTTTTAAAGTGCTGACAAAAATCTCTTTCATGCTTCCGGCGTCGGCATAGTCGGATTCCAATTTTTTATAAAGTTTGGTCCTAATTTTTTCCCTGTAATTGCCGACATTTGGCAATAATAAATTGGCAATTTTAACTGCCGGGAAAATCAGGATTTGAAATAAATTTCTGGTGGGTTTTATTCCCGAAGCGCCTTCCAGAATTAATTTATCAATTAAATAAGGGTAAAAACTGGCTAATTTTATGGAAACTTTCCCGCCGTAAGAATGGCCAAATACTGTTGGGTTTTTTATCCCATTTTTTTTAATAAATTCCGCAATAGCTTTTGCATAATCGGAAATATCAAATCTCTTTTTTGGTAAATCACTTCTGCCAAATCCCGGAAGATCTATCAGCCACAAGGTAAAGTTGTCTTTTAAGAAATCAACAATTGGCCAGAAATTTGAAACATCCGCTCCCCATCCGTGAATTAAAATTAAGTCCTTGCCTTTGCCGACTTTTTGGAAATATATATTTTGCTCCCCTATTTTGCAGTACATGATTTAAATGATAATCCTTCTGGTGGTCTCTGCTAAATTCACCAACAAATCATAAGGAATGGTTTTACAAATTTTAGCGGCGTTTCCTAAAGAATTCTTGTCTTTTGGATTAGCGGAATACACAATGACTTCTTGTCCAGTTCTAGGATTAGGAACATTACTTAGGTCAATAATATTTAAATTCATACTGACTTTGCCAGGGATGGAGCATTCGATATTATCCACTAAGCACACTCCTTTGTTTGATAATCGGCGGTCTACCCCATCATAATAGCCGATTGGCAAAACTCCGATTAGCATATCTTTTTTTGCCGTATAGGTACCATCATAGCCTAGTCTTTCCCCTTTTGAAACCTTTTTAATTTGGGCAATTTTAGTAGTTAAGGTCAAAGCTGGTTTTAAATTTTTATCAGGCGTACTGGATGAGTAACCATACAATGCCAAACCGGCCCGGGCTAGATTGGAAACACCGGCAATAATTGGCCTGGTTTGTGGATTGACGATACTGCCGGTTGCTGATATATGAAACCATTTTGGATTGATCTCCATCTTTTTAAAAATCTCTTTGGCTTTCTTAAATTGCTTAATTTGGTTTAAAAAAAGCGGGTCTTTATTGCTTTCAGATGATGCCAGGTGGGACATCAGACCTTCGATTTTGATATTTGATAACTTTTTAATTTCTTCCAAAAATTTTGGCAACTCCTCAACTGTTATTCCTTCTCTGTGCATGCCGGTGTCCACAAAAACATGTACCCCGGCTAGGGATTGATAGTCGTTTATAGCTTTGGCTAAATCTAAAGTGAAAACGGCATAAGAAAATGGCAATTTTTTGACTTTCAGGTTTTCCGGATCAGTGTATCCAGTGATTAGTATTGGTGTTTTGACCTTTGCTTTTAAAAGTTCATAAGCTTCATACAGAGAATCAACGCAAAAAAACGGAGCATTCTCCGGATCCAGAATCTTCCCCACGTTGGTAATCCCGTGGCCGTAACCGTTACTTTTGAGTACCGGCGCAACTTTTACCCGTTTTTCCAGCGAAGATAAATAGTGGTAATTGTGTAATATATTATCCTTGGAAACTGAGATTTTATTTAAAGACTGGTAGTCTTTTTTAAAAAGTTGAAGAATTTTGTTAATCATTGACGCTTTTAATTCCTTGTTTTTCTTTGATGAAGAATTCCACTCCGTCTGATTCTAATTTTATATAAGCTAAATTAGAAACAGCACCAGTTAAGTAAGTCTCCTCTGATATATGGTTTAGGAATGCCCGCATAATTCCTCCGTGGCTTGCAATGAGAACTGTTTTGCCGGAATAAACGACTGCCGTTTCTCGGAGGAAAGTGATAAACCTGGCGACTGCTTCCTCGTCAGTCTCGTATCCCTTGTAGGGTTTGTATTGGACTCTCTCCTTTTTGCTTAATTTCTCCCAGGTATCATAAACATATTTCATTCGGGCATATGGTTTGCCGTTAAACTTGCCGTAACGGCGTTCGCGTAAAAGATGGGTTGTTTCTACAGCCAATTGTCTCTCCAGGGCAATAATCTCGGCTGTCCTTTTGGCCCGGATTAAATCAGAAGAAAATATCGCATCAAACTGTATATCTTTTAAATTACTGGCCATAGCTTGCGCTTGTTTAATCCCCTCTTCGTTTAAGGGAATGTCTGTTTCTCCTTGAGTGATACCTTGAATATTCCAGTCTGTTTGTCCGTGCCGGACAATATATAAAGTACAGTAGTTGGTTTGGCTCATTTGAATATTTTTGCGACAGCATCATTGAATTTCCTGCCCCTGTCAAATTCATTTTGGAATAAATTAAAAGAAGTGGCTGCCGGTGAAAAAAGCACTACATCACCTGGTTTTGCTTCTTTTTTAACATCAGTTAATAATTCCTCTAAGTTATTGTATGGTCCATAAATGGAAAGATTACTGTTCTTTGCTCGTAATGATGAAAGAATAGAATCGGCCGCATCACCCTCTAAAAAGAACACTTTTTTGACATCATTATTTATTACATCAGCCAGTTTTTCATATTCCATTCCTTTATTCATTCCGCCGGTAATTAAAATCACATTAGACCCGCCTAAAGTTTGTAAGGCTGCCAGGGTGGCAATGGGGTTAGTAGCGGTAGAATCATTAAAAATACTGATACCTTTAAACGTTCCTAACAACTGCATCCTGAATTCCCCGCCCTTAAATTTTTTAAAAGCTTTTATTACTGTTTTGCGGTCAATACCCAAAATGTCACATACGCTTAAAGCAGCAGCATAATTTTCTTTATTTGCATTACCTACTAGCGGTAGTTTGTTTTTTTCTAATAATTTACCGATATCTTTATTTTGCCTGAGAATACCTCGCAATTTATTGCGAGGATGAACAGGCGAAAGAACTTGTCCTTTTAAGGATACCCCGCTGCTCCTCGAGTCTGAGCGACCTTGGAGTCGAAGACTTGCAGCGGGGAGGTGTTCATCACAAGCTGTGCAAAAGTCGACTAGAATGGATTTAATTCCTTGCAGAAATTCTTTGGAAAAACAATTACTGCCTGAGCATGGAACAATTAAAAAATCTTCGTCAGTTTGACCCAAAGCCACCATTTTCTTGGCCTGAATATAATCCTCCATAGAAACATGCCAGTTAAGGTGGTCCGGGTAAATATTGGTAATCACAGCAATTTTAGGGGCAAATTTTTTACCTTTTAAAGCTTGTAATTGGAAGGAAGAGATTTCTATAACAATCCAGGGATCTTCAGCCAGATATGGGATTGTATCCAAAATACTTTTGCCAATATTACCGGCAAAAACCACTTTTTTTCCGGATTCTTTGATTGCCTGATAAATTAAGGAAGAGGTGGTGGATTTGCCTTTGGTGCCGGTGACGGCAATCAGCTTTTTTTGGTCTGCAAAATCCAAAAAAATGGAAAAATCGGTTTCTATCCCTTTGCCCTTTTCCAAAGCATATTTTAAATATTCATTATTGTCTTTAATGGCCGGGTTTCTAATAATGATATCTGCCCAATCAATATCAGTATTTCGATGTTTTCCTAATGTATAGGAAATATCATAGCCGTTAAGTTGTTCCAAAGAAGGCTGTAAATCTGCTGTAGTTTTTAGGTCAGTAATTCTGATTTCTGCGCCCTGTTTAGCAAAAAACAAAGCAGACCCAACCCCCCCCTGGTTTAAGCCCAATCCGAAGATTAAGACCCGTTTACCTTTAAATGACTTCATATGTGGTATTATACTTTTCTTGTGAATAACAATCCAATCGGGGTTTTTGATTCAGGCATTGGCGGGCTGACTGTTGTCAAAGAAATTATTAAGGTTTTGCCTAATGAAAGCATTATTTATTTAGGTGACACAGCCCGGGTGCCTTATGGCCCGCGCAGCAAGGAAGTTATTACTAAGTTTGCCAAAGAATTGGCCGGTTTTTTGTTGAAAAGAAAAGTTAAATGTTTGGTGGTGGCTTGTAATACCATTTCTGCCACCTGTCTTGATGAGATTCAAAAAATTTCTCCGGTGCCGGTGCTGGGGGTGGTTGAGCCGACGATAGAATTGGCTGTTAAGAAGACCAAGGGTAATAAGATCGGTGTTATCGGTACGGCCGGCACCATTAGCAGCGGCGTCTATAATAAGAAAATCCGTCAGATTAATTCCAGGATAATAGTTAACAGTGCTGCCTGTCCGCTGTTTGTGCCAATTGCCGAAGAGGGCTTGGATGCTCACCGGGCAACAGAGCTGTTTGCCCAAGATTATTTGCGGGATTTGAAGAATAATGAGGTAGAAACACTAATTTTGGGATGCACACATTACCCATTGCTTTATCAGGTGATCCAAAAAATTATGGGAAAAGATGTGGTTTTGGTAGATTCGGCCAGACCAACAGCAGAGAAGCTAAAGGAGATATTAACGGAGAATAATTTATTTTCAAAAAATAAAAAACCTGAATATGGATTTTATTTGACAGACGTACCGGATAAAGTTTTAAAAGTGGCCAGCCGTTTTTTTGGTAAAGTCTTAAATAAAAAGTTAAAGCAAACTACCCTGCCAGTTCTTTAGCCAGTTTATCAGTATCTCCGGCACTCATAAAAAAGACAATATCCCCTGTCTTAATTTCCGGTTTTATTTTTTCAAGTGCCGATATTGCACCTCCTT
>CAZWTE010000045.1:0-10179 GCA_964637465.1 uncultured Gammaproteobacteria bacterium
CTATCCCGGTTAACGGCCTGGCAGTATTTGGCAATATTGGGATAGGTATAACTACTGCCAATTCTAACCTGTCCATATCAGGCAATGCCCATATAGGCAGTATCAGGCAGGGAATCTCAGCCCCCGCTGACGGGTTGTTTGTGGATGGTAATGTCGGAATTGGGGCTACAACCAGTAGTAATAAACTGGATGTCTGGGGTAATGCCAGGATAGGTGGGATATTAACAGCTGATGGTAATATTTCCTTAGCCAATACTTTCACAGCCCTGTCTTCTACTGGTTTGGTAGGTATTGGTACTACTGCCCCGGTAGGATTATTCCAGGTAGCGCCTACCTCAGTATCAGGATTAATAGTTACTTCTTCTGGTAATGTGGGAGTAGGCACTACTACCCCATCTAATTTGTTTGATGTATCTAAATTATTTACTGTCTCCAATACTGGCAATGTGGGAGTAGGCACTACTTCCCCATTATCACTCCTTTCAGTCTATGGAGGAGGGATGAGTATTACTGATACAACTGATACTGACGGAACCGGCGCTGATGGAGCCTGTTCTGTAACTGATGGAACAGTTACTTTAGATGCAGCATCTTCCAACACTTGTGCAGGCAGAGCTACTGCTGATGCAGTCAATTACAACATTGCCACTAATTTGTCTGCTGGTTCTACCACCATTAATGTAGGTGCCACCCCAACAGGGATAGCTGCAGGTGATGAAATATTAATCATTAACTTAAGGGGCACATCAACTGATTATGCAAATGTTGGTAAGTATGAAACCCATTATGTGACCAATGTATCAGGTCAAATCTTAACCTTAGACTCCCCTCTTAAAAATACCTATGACGGTACTACCCAAAAGATCATGGTCCAAAGAATCCCTCAATATACCACTGCTGCTATTGGAGATTCCTCAGGAGCAGCCGGATCTGCGGTTTTAACCATTTCAGCCTACAGCAATTCAAATGGTGAAGGAGGAGTCATCTTCTTCAGGGCAACTGGTGCAGTAACCATAAACTCAGATGGAAAGGTTGACGGAGCTTCTAAAGGATATGCAGGAGGGACTGCAGGAACAGGAAACCCCAGTAATGGTAACGGAGGTATTACCTACAATGGTGTTGGAGGCAAGGGAGGAGCTACAGGCATTGCCGGAGCCAGCGGTCAAGGAGGTGGAGGTGGCGGCGGACAAAATGCCGGCGCAGGTACAGGAGGCACAGGAACTACTGGAGGCGCTGGAGGTGGCGGAGGTCAGGATGCTAGAGGCGGAGGTGGAGGAGGAGGTTATGGCGGAGTTGGAAGCGGCGGACAGGGATTTGGTGCCGGTGAAAACGGTTTTGATGGTTCAGGTACTACGGGGGGCAACGGAGGCAGCGCTGGTACAGGCTATGGTGGAGGCGGAGGAGGAGGCACTTATGGATCAGCTAATCTTTCCCAAATATACATGGGTTCAGGCGGAGGAGCTTCCGGAAGAAGTGGTGGTGGTGGAGGAGGGAATGGCGGAGGCATCATCTTTATTTCTGGCAACAGTGTCACTATTAACGGAGGCATCTCCGCAAATGGAGCGGATGGGACTACCGGTGACGGGATTGCCGGAGGCGGAGGAGGAGCAGGTGGGTCTATTCAAATCAAAGCGGCGACTACTGCAACATTGGGTTCTTCTTTAGTCACTGCTTCAGCTGGAACAGGCGGATCTGGAAGCTCATCTAATGGTGGTAATGGAGGTGTTGGTAGGATCAGATTAGATTACACCACCACTTCAGGTACTACTTCTCCCACTGCAGGTTCTACCAATAACTTCTCCACTCCATCTGTATTAGTAAATAGGTCTGCATCTATTGGTGATATCTTGGGTCTTCAATATGCCGGGACTGATAAATTCAGGATAGATTCTTCAGGAAATATATTATCTGCAGCAGGGGCTATCTGGCAGCCTCTGGTTGATTCTACTAAATCATTAGGTATTGGTAATTCTGCCTCTTCTGTGTTTGTATCTTTTGACACCCAAAACCAGAGGGTAGGTATTGGGACTACCGGACCAGGAGCAATGCTCTCTGTTTCCGGCAATAGTACCATTGGTTTTGGAGGGGCTACCTCTATTGCCGGGCCAAATAATGGTCTTGGGATTTCAGGTAATTTGGGAATTGGTACTACTACTCCCAACAATAAACTGCAGGTAATCGGGGCAGGGGTATTTGGAGCTGACTTCGGACAATATACTGCCGCTGCCAATGGATTATTGATCCAGGGTAATATTGGAATTGGGGCAACAACTTCTGCTAATAAATTAGATGTCTGGGGAAATGCCAGGATTGCAGGTAATTTAACTACAGATGGAACATTTAGTGTTAATGGCTCCTCTACCCTGTCATCCTTGACTCTGACAGGAGCCAATGGGGCATTATCCTTTACAGGCTCTACCCCATCCTTGACTTCAGGGTCTTCTGTGTTTGGCCTGTTTGCCGGAGGCAATGTAGGTATTGGGACTACAGGAAACCTCTATGGAGGGTTGACTGTCAGGGGTGCAGGCACAGGGACCAATATTACCCTGCAAACTTATGGATCAGGTTTAGGCCAGGGACTAACTGTTTTAGACAATGGCAACGTCGGCATCGGGACAACGGGGCCGTCTCAAGTATTCCAGGTCAATGCCGGTTCCTCTGCTACTGTCATTACCTCAACAGGTAACATTGGAATAGGCACAACTACTGCAAACTCCCTCCTTTCTGTTGCAGGAGGAGCCCATATTGGAAGTATCAGGCAGGGGATTTCTGCCCCCGCTGACGGCTTGTTTGTAGATGGGAATGTGGGTATTGGGGCAACAACTTCTTCCAATAAACTGGATGTCTGGGGTAATGCCAGGTTAAATGGGACATTAACAGTGGATGGGATTACTTCTTTGTCAAACACCTTAACAGCCCTCCCCTCCACGGGATTTGTAGGAATAGGTTTAACCAATCCCACCGGATTATTCCAGGTAGGGAGTGCCACCTCCCAGGGATTATTTGTAGGGTCTAATGGCAATGTTGGCATTGGGGTTACCAATGCAACAAACCGATTCCAAATCAATCCTTCCGGCACATCTTTTATTGGTTCTTCAGCATTTGTAGTCAATTCTTCTGGCAATGTGGGCATAGGTATCACCAATCCTATTACCCAATTACATGTGTCAGGTAAAATCCCCTCCTCTGCCACCGGCACAGTCAGTTCAGGCAGCGGCGCCCCCTCTGATCTGTATGTCCAGGGTAATTATGCTTATGTCATAGATGGTAATGCATCTGCCAGCAACCTGCAGGTCATAGATGTTTCCATACCCTCTTCTCCAACCATTATCAGCACCACTGCTTTAGGGGGAACCAGAGGAGATCTATCTTCGATTTTTGTCCAGGGTAAGTATGCCTATATTAAAAACGGCAATACCGGGGAAACTAACCAAGCCTTATTCATGATTTATGATATTTCCAACCCGGCCTCTCCCTCCCTTAAAAGTTCAACTACCTTAGGAGGACAACAAGCTGGTAACATTACCCGGCTCTATGTCCAAGGCCGGTATGCCTTTGTCCCAACCGGTAACGTTGTCAATATCTTTGATGTTGCCAATCCTAACTCACCGGTCTTACTCACCTCTTGCGGATTCGGCACTTCTTGCGGACCAGAGAAAACTGGAGCTGAAGCGGTTTTTGTCAGCGGCAGATACGCTTATATGCTTTATAATGAATCAGGCACCTTGGCAGTTGTTGATATTACCAATCCTTCATCTCCTGTTACCAGAGGCACTGCTACCACCAGCGCCAATACCCCTTTAGCAGTCTATGTCCAGGGCCGGTATGCTTATGTTTCCACCAACAGCAGCACTTTTGAAGTCTTTGATATCAGCAATCCTGCTTCCCCATCCAGGGTGGCAGCAGTTGCTACAACTTCGGGCGGTGGCGCTGTCCAAGTCCAAGGCAATTTAGCTTCTGTATCACAAGGCAATCCCGGCTTCCAGATCTTTGATATCAGCAATCCTTCAGCCCCGGTCAGCTTAGGCACTGTAGCAGGAGCTTCTTATAGCATCTTTGTCCAGGGCAGATATCTTTATATGCCAAACCGAGGGGTATCTACTTTATCTGTTTATGACATTGGCGGGGCTTATATTCAACAACTGGAAACTGGTGGATTATTAACCGGCACTTTATCTACTTTCAGCAATGCCTTGGTTGGCAATGACTTAAATGTGGCCGGAGGGATGACTGTAGCTAAAGGGGCGGATATTACCGGGCCGTTATCAGTTTTTGGCGGGGCTTCAGGTGGGATATTTATGGTTAATCCTGATGGCAATGTTGGCATTGGGGTTACCGTACCTTATACTTCTTCCAATGTAGTCTCTAAATTAACGATTTTTGGCAATGCTGCTTTTGGCTCTACTTTTGGTTCAGTGGCAGCCCCGGCTGACGGATTGATTATCCAGGGCAATGTGGGTATAGGAGCCTCTCTCCCCCAGGCTAAATTATCCATCCAGGGCAATGTGGGGATTGGATATACCGGGGTAAACCAAAGTATTCCTGTAAATGGTTTGGCAGTGTTTGGAAATATTGGGATAGGTATAACTACTGCCAATTCCAGCCTGTCCATATCAGGCAATGCCCATATAGGCAGTATAAGGCAGGGAATCTCAGCCCCTGCTGACGGCTTGTTTGTGGATGGCAATGTAGGTATTGGGGCCACCACATCTTCTAATAAACTGGATGTCTGGGGAAATGCCAGGATAGCAGGGACCGGGGTATTTGATTCCACTTTAACTGCCTTAAATGGGTTGATCGGTTTCTCAGGAGTCACAGCTCCGACCAATGGCCTGGCTATCTCAGGCAATTTAGGAGTAGGTACTACCTCCCCCCTGGCCAACCTGCATGTAGTCGGGCAATGTGTGACCGGAGATACGATCTTGCGTCGAAGACGACGAAAGGGTAAAGGGGAAAGCGGAAAGGGTGAAGATGGGTGGGAAGAAGTGCCGATCAAAGACATTCAGCCCGGGGATGAGATTTTAACTTTGGATGAGAGAAGTGGTAAATTTGTGGTATCCAAAGTCCATGCCTTAATGGATATGGGTAAGAAAGAAATCACCAGGATAACTACCATCTCAGGTAAAACCATCAGGACCACTTCGGAACATCCATATTTAGTCAGACATACTGACTCTAATGTATTTTTTGAAGAAGCATTCAGAAGAACTGCCGAGGCTGCCAAAAAATTCTATTTTGAAACCCTTGCTCCCTGGGATCCGGAAGTTCCGGCTTTAAACAATGAAAAAATCAGTATTTCCCGGGCAGGCTGGTCGCATCTTCATACCAAAGTCAGAAGCAAGGTAGATATGCTGAAACGTTACTTTGCTTTACCCAAGATAATGGCAATACTTTCTGATCCTAAAGCCAGGGTAGTTTATGAAAAAGGCAAAGATGACAACAATGAGTTTTGGACACTGTACGGGACAGTGGATGGAGTCATGGTAAAGATTACTTTACGGTCGTTTAAGGAAGGACCAAAACACTTCTATTCAATCATCTGGAAAGGTGAAGTAAGCCAACAAAAAAGAGCTGTCTCCCGCTTGTATCCGCGGTGTCGAGGAATTGTTACCTCTCAGCTCTTTAATAAATTTATTATACCACAAGCGGCCTCTTTGTCAATGGTAATAAGCCGTGCCACCCTTAAAAGCAGCAAATGGGTCAAAGTAAAAGACCTTTTGGTTAAAACAGAAATAGCCACTGTTGATGGCTGGGAAGAGATTACCAAAATTGAGCATCTACCCAGGGAACAGGTTTTTGATATTGAGGTGGAGGGTACACATAATTTTGTAGGCAATGACATTGTCGCCCACAATACATATATTAACGGCAATCTGGGGATTGGGACAACCAGCCCAAGTGAATTACTTCATATTAAAGAAGGAAGACTAAAAATTCAAAATACCGGCGCATCTCCAGGTGATGCCAGATTAGTTCTAGATAATGATTATTCAACTGCAGTACAGTTTGATTTAATTGCCACCAATGCAGGTGATTTTAGAATATATGACGGAACAGCAGATCGTTTAATCATCAAATCGGGTAATGTGGGTATTGGAGCTAATACCCCAGTTTCCCTCTTTGATGTTAACCAAAAGTTTAATGTTCTATCTGGTGGCAATGTAGGTATTGGGACGACTTCCCCTCTTTCCCTTCTCTCAGTAGCAGGCAATGCCCATATTGGCAGTATCAGACAGGGGATTTCTGCACCTGCTGACGGGTTGTTTGTGGACGGGAATGTAGGGATCGGGGCTACCACTTCCTCCAATAAACTGGATGTCTGGGGAAATGCCAGGATTGCCGGGACATTAACTTTGGACAGCACCATTACCTCTTTAGGCGGATTATTTGGTTATGCCCCTGGTACTGCCCTGTCTGCAGGCACCAATTTAGCAGTTTCAGGCAATGTGGGAATTGGCACTACTTCCCCACTGGCTCCTTTGCAAATCTGGGGTAATGGGACAAATTCAGGCTTCTTCCTAAATGGCAATATTGGCATCGGCACTACTATCCCAACCGGTCTGGTGGATTTGACCAAAAGCTTTAATGCCTCAGGCACTACCATCCAAAAAGGGTTGGTCTTAAACCTAACTGATATTACTGCAGGTTCAGGAGGATATTCAGGTATATATATTAAAGCTGATCCCTCAACAGGTACAGGTTTGGGCAACAAATACTTTAGCCAATTCCAAAGGGTAATAGGCAATCTAAATTATGATACCTTCACCACAGATCAATACGGATCTACCGTCATTACCCAAAGGGATTCTACCGGCACATTGGGCACAGGAGCTGATGGAGCAATTACTGTTTCTGCTACCAAAACTATTGATTCAGATACTATTGCCACAGGCAGGACCTCTGCTGACGGGGTTAATTTCAGGATTACCGGCAGCGCTTCAGCCGGAGATACTTCTGTGGCTGTCTCCACCGCTCCCACCGGATTGGCGGTCGGCGATGAGGTCTTAATCATTAATTTAAGGGGAACCAGTGGCGATTATTCTAATGTTGGTAAATATGAAACCCGCTACATTACTGCTATTTCCGGTTCTACCTTGACTCTTGACTCTGGTCTCTCTAATTCATATGACGGCACTACTCAGGACATATTAGTCCAAAGGATTCCCCAATATACCAATGTCACTATCCAATCCGGCGGCACTTTAACTACCACCGCCTACTCTACTTCCACCCATAAAGGAGGGGTGTTATTCTTCAGGGCCACCGGAAAAGTTGATGTTCAAACAGGCGGGTCAATCTCGGCCAGCAGTAAAGGCTTTCCGGGAGTAACCGGTGCCGGAGCCCCCACCTACAATGGAGCCGGAGGCAGGGCAGGCGCCACAACAGGAACCAGCGCCCAGGGCGGAGGCGGAGGCGGAGGTACAACCGGAGGCACAGGAGGAACGGGAGGTGCCGGAGGTGGGGCATATAATGCCGGCAAGGGTGGTGGTGGTGGTTACGGCACTGTAGGAACCGGCGGCGGAGCAGCTGCAGACGGATCAGGGACTTCCGGAGGCGACGGAGGAACCGGCAACTCAGCCGGCGGCGGCGGAGGAGGAACTTACGGATCGGCTGATTTAATCACCATGTTTTTGGGGTCTCCCGGCGGAGGCGGTAACGGTGAAACCGATGCCGGAGGCAGCGGCGGAGGTATTATCTTTATTGGTACTAATAATATTGCCGTGGCCGGCACAATCAGTTCCAATGGAGGAAACGATACCGGCGTAAATTACTCCGGCGGCGCAGGTTCCGGAGGTTCTGTCTGGATTAGAGCAGTAACAGCTACTTTGGGCTCCAACTTGGTCACGACTAGTGGCGGTACCGGTGATGGCACATATGGCAAAGCTGGTACTGGCGGAAGCGGTAGAATCAGACTGGATTACACCACCCTTTCAGGCACCACTTCCCCGGCTGCCGGGGCGACTTTTACCTGGCCAGCTACTACTCCTGCTGATTCCTTAACAATCAACAGAATTACCACTGATGGAAAACTATTAAACCTGCAAACAATCGGCTCTTCCAAGTTTTACGTTAATTCTGACGGCAGCATTTATGCTACTGCTGCTAAAACCTCCGGCACCACTTATGACTTTAACGACACTGCCAATACTACCGGTAACACTCTGGGTATCGGTGCTTCCGCTATGACCACCGGTAATATTATTAATATTACTGAATCCGGCAGCCAAACTTTTTCCGGTAATATGCTGTATGGAAACATTGGTATAGGCGGCACATTCGGCGGTAATTTCATCAAGCTGGACAATAACGGGGTAACTAAATTACAAGTAGATAGTGCCGGAAGAATAGGCATCGGCAGTACAGCCTATGGCCCTAACCAGATCACTGCCTCCGGGTTTTCATTATCAAACTATGGAGCAATATCACAAACTGATACAAGTGAAATAGATGGGACAGGCGCTGACGGAGCATGTTCAGTCACTGACGGCACAGTCACATTGGATGCAGATAGCTCTAATACCTGTGCCGGGAGAGGCACGGCTGATGCGGTTAATTATAATATTACTACTACTCTCTATTCCGGACAAAACACCATTAATGTCGGCGCTACCCCAACTGGTATTGCTGCCAACGATGAGATTTTAATTATTAATCTAAGAGGTACCTCGACTGATTATAATAATGTTGGTAAATATGAAACCCGCTATGTCACTGCAGTCAATGGTTTTGTCTTAACTTTAGACCACTCATTATCTAATACCTATGACGGCACCACTCAAAAAATCATGGTTCAAAGAATCCCCCAATATACCACTGCTGCTATTGGAGATTCCTCAGGAGGTGCAGGTTCAGCAGTTTTAACAGTTGGAGCATACAGTAATACCAACGGCAAAGGCGGAGTTATCTTCTTCAGGGCCACCGGGGCAGTCACTATTAACTCTGATGGAAAAATTGACGGGGCTGGTAAAGGATATTCTGGGGGAGCTAATGCTGGTATAGGTCAACCCGGTCCGGGAGGCATAACTTACAACGGCACCGGAGGAGTGGGAGGCCAGGCCAATGAAGTAGGTTCAAGCGGCCAGGGAGGCGGAGGCGGAGGTAGCACCGGCGGCGGCAGCGGCACTACCGGAGGAGGCGGAGGAGGCGGAGGAGAAATGTGTGGTAATGTTGGAGGCGGAGGAGGCGGAGGTTATGGCGGAGTTGGAACCGGAGGCAATAATAACGGCCAAAGCGGCTCGGGTACTACGGGAGGCAATGGCGGTATTTACGGAGGCGGAGGCGGAGGCACTTATGGCTTTGCAAACCTTTCTCAGCTATATTTCGGAAGCGGTGGCGGTAGCGGTCAGGACTGCGGAGGAGGCAACGTCGGCGCAGGCGGCGCAGGCGGAGGTGTAATCTTTGTTGCCACTGACGATAGCATAACTATAAACGGTAGTATTTCGGCCAATGGGTCTACTGCCAGCAACGGCACTGACTGGACAGGCGGAGGCGGAGGTGGCGCCGGCGGATCAGTTTATCTTAAGGCTACTACTCTTACTTTAGGTTCTTCATTAGTTACAGCTTCTGCCGGAAGCGGAGGTACTACTGCAAGCGGAAATGGTAACGGAGGTGCTGGAGGCGTGGGTAGAATTAAATTGGATTATAACCAAATTTCCGGTGCTGTTTCTCCTACTGCAGGTTCTACCAATAACTTTTCTACTCCTTCAGTATTAGTAAATAGGTCTGCATCTATTGGTGATATCTTGGGTCTTCAATATGCAGGTACTGATAAGTTTAGGGTTGATTCTTCAGGAAATATATTATCTGCAGTTGGGGCTATCTGGCAGCCTCTGGTTGATTCTACTAAATCATTAGGTATTGGTAATTCTGCCTCCAATGTGTTTGTCTCCTTTGATACCCAAAACAGCAGAGTTGGTATAGGCACAACCGGACCGGGGGCCATGTTATCTGTCTCTGGCAATGCCACTATTGGCTTCGGCGGGGCAACTAGTATAGTAGGTCCTACCAATGGATTAGGAATTTCCGGTAATTTAGGTATAGGTACTACTACTCCCAACAATAAACTGCAGGTAATCGGGGCAGGGGTATTTGGTAATGATTACGGCCAATACAGCGCTCCTGCAAATGGATTGCTTGTACAGGGTAATATCGGGATTGGGTCTACAGGAGGCGTAAACT
>CAZWTE010000046.1:0-9198 GCA_964637465.1 uncultured Gammaproteobacteria bacterium
CTTTCCCCAGCCATACTTTCTCCTGCTTCCGCCCAACAATCCCAGGGCATTGAAGTCACCTCTGTTTACGAAGTGGCAGAACCTGAAGCTATGGAAGGAGACATTGTAAAAGCTACTGACAAAGGCCTGGTCCGTACTACCATTGGTTTTGATAATAAAATATTCGGAGTAATCCAAGACCCTCCGCTTTTGGTCTACCGCACGGAAACAAAAGGCAAGCCGGTTGTACGGTCCGGAGTCGCCCAAGTAAATGTTACTTCGCTAAACGGCCCGATCAAATACGGTGACTACATTACTTCTTCCTCTGTTTCGGGCAAGGGACAAAAAGCCTCTGAATCAGGCTACACGGTCGGCATGGCTTTAGGCGCTTTTACCGGGGAAGGTGCGCCGCAAATAGACGGCCCCAAAGGCAAAGTTGCTTCCGGCAAAATCCCGGTGGCAGTCAGGATTGAATACACTGAACTGACCAACCCCCGTTTTGCCGGCCGGCTGTTTGGTTTTATCGGCACTGCTTTTTTGGAAAACATTTCTGACCCTAAACAACTAGGCAATGTAGTCCGCTTTGTAGCTGCCGGACTGGTCATCCTGCTCAGTTTTACCTTTGGTTTCTTAACATTTTCCCGCTCCGTTGCCAAAAGCATTGAAGCTTTAGGCAGAAACCCGCTGGCAAAATCTACCATCCAGCTGTCCATGATTATCAATATTGCCCTGTTGGTGGTCACGGGAATCATTGGAATAGTGGCTTCAATCCTCATAATTCGACTTTAAGTCGAATTAAATTCCAAAACCCAAATTTCAAATATTTGACATTTGGACTTTGAACTTTGGATTTATATTTGGCATTTGAACTTTGACATTTAGATATCGTATTATTAAATCATGTCCTACCTGCCCTTTGATCCGGCCATTTTAACAGCAATCCTGGCTTCAGCCTTTGCTCTTGTCTTACTCCTGTACCTTCGGGAATACAACTTACGGAAAAAGCTGGAAACAGAAGGCAGTAAATTTTTGGAGGGTATCAGGGAAAAAGGCTGGGAAACCTTAAATCAATCAATTAAAAAATCCGAAGCCATTGTGGGACAGGCAGAGCTGGCAGGGATCAAAGTGGCAGCTGAAAGCAAGCTGGAAACCGCTAAGTTTGAAGAGGATTTTTCCCAACAATTATCAGCCTCTTTAGATAATTCCAGACAAACCATAGTTTCTGCCCAGGATTCCCTGCTGCAGTTTATGCGGGATTTACAAAAAAGAAGCGCTGAATTTGAAGAAACCCAAAAAAAGGCAGGTGAACAAAGAATCAACCAGCTTTTTGACCGGGTAGAAGCCCGGCTGGCTGATTTTTTAATCCAAACCGCCCAAAAAACCACCTCTTCCATTGAGCTGGAACTGAAAGCCTCCCGGGAACTGGTGGAAGCATATAAAAACGAGCAGTTGAAAATGATTGATGAAAATATCATGGCCATGATGGAACAAACCCTGAATATAGTTTTATCGAAAAAACTCTCTTTGAAGGATCAGCTGGATTTAGTTTACGAAGCTTTGGAGAAAGCAAAAGTGGAGAAATTCATTGTGTAAGGGGTAAGGGGAAAGGGTGAAGTTGCTTTACCCTTTACGCTTTCCCCTTTACCCTAAACGTATGGAAGACATACTAGCCATTATCTTAAAAAATACCTACTCCCTTACTCAACTCAAGCACCGGCTGAGGATTCTAAAGTCCAATTTACTCAAGACTATTTTTGGCAACAATCAGGATAACTCAGCCGTTTCTCCCGCAGATTTAAATTGGCTCCAATCCTTACCTCCCGGCCTGTACCAGCAGTTTAACAAGGATAATGTCTACCAAATCTTTACCAATCTGGAAGAAGAGGTCGCTCATTTGCAAAATCTCATTATGTACCTGCCTTTTGAACCTGATGACACGACGATAAACCAAATCGGGGCCATTGCCAGGCAGACTTTTTTCCCGGCTTTGCTTTTAGATATCAAGTTTGACCCGAATTTAATTGCCGGCGCTGTTTTGTCCTGGAAAGGTATTATGCGTGATTATTCTTTACGGACCCAAATCGAGGCCAGAAAGGAAGAAATTTCGCAGGGATTTAAAAAATTCCTTAGATAGAATCAAGTCGCAAGAGTCTAGAATCTAGGAAAATAATCCCCAGTCTCTTGACTCTAGGCACTAATTATGGATACACAAACCGAAGTCGGATACGTAACCTCTTCCCAGGATTTCCTGGTCCGCCTGGATGGGCTTCCCGGCATCAGGGTCAATGACATGGTGGAATCTGATTCAAAGCTGCGGGGTTGGGTAAACTCCATAGCTGAAGATACAGTTGAAGTCTTGATGTTGGATGAAGGAGCAATCACTCCCAAACAGCAATTTAGCAGGCTGGAAAACCGTTTGGGAGTCAGTGTGGGAAACTTCCTGTTAGGGCGGGCCATCAATCCTTTAGGAGTACCTATCGATGGCAAAGGCTTATTAAGCAAATCAAAAACAAATCCAATTGTTGAGCTGGAGCAAAATGCCCCGGGCATAGAATCGCGGCAGTTTATCACCGAGCAATTTTTAACCGGTATTACCCTGATTGATACATTGATCCCTTTAGGCCGCGGCCAGCGTGAGTTAATCTTAGGTGATGCCCATTCCGGCAAAACCGGTTTTCTGATTGACACAGTCATCAACCAAAAAAATACCGGGGTAATTTGCATTATGGCCTTAATCGGCAAACCGGCTGTAACAGTCCGCAATCTGATCGATACTTTACGGACCAATAATGCCCTTGATTACACTATTATCATTGCCACATCTTCCTCTGAACCAGCCCCTTTAATCCTGTTAACTCCTAAAGCTGCCATAACCATAGCTGAGTATTTTCAAAAACAAGGCAAGGATGTGTTGTTAATACTTGATGATTTGGGCGCGCATGCAAAAATTTACCGGGAGATTACCCTGCTGGGAGGCAAGGCTCCTGGCCGGGAATCTTATCCGGGTGATATGTTTTACCAGCATGCCCACCTGCTGGAGCGGGCCGGCAACTTCCTGCCTGCTTTTGGCGGCGGTTCCATCACCGCCTTGCCGGTCATCGAGCTAAACTTAAATGACTTTACCGCTTTAATTCCAACCAATGTCATGTCCATGACTGACGGACATTTGCTGTTTAAGGCCGGCCTGCGTTCACAGGGCCAAACACCGGCAATCGATATTTCCCTCTCAGTATCCCGGGTAGGCAGGCAAACCCAGGACCGTGTGTCAAATTTGCTTTCCACCAGAATTAGGCAAGTATTATCCCAGGCCGCGGATTTAGAAACCATTTCCCGTTTTTCCGCCGAACTGCCGCCGGAAACCCAGCTGATTTTAAGAAGGCGGGACCTGATTATGGAACTCTTAAAACAAGAGGCTTTAACTGCCGTCCCCAAACAAATCCAGATTATCCTTTTAGCCTTACCCTTTACCAGTTTCCTGCGGGACAAAAACAGGACTTTTGTTGAAAAGTACAAAAAGGTAATTATTGAGGCTTTCTTAAAATCTCCCCAGCTGCTGCCCATTACCAAAATAGTCCCCAAATTAAAAACTGATGAAGAATTAATCAAAATCCTGGAAGGAGCAGGGCCAATACTGACAAAAATTTGTCAGTAAATTGAAAAACTTTTGACTTTTGAGTTTTGACTTTACCCAACCATGAATATCAAGCAGTTAGACCAGGCCATTGAAGAAGGCGAATCTTTACAGGCTATTGCCCAGGCCTATTCTGAAATTGCCAATTTAAAAATCAAACGGATCAGGGCTGAAACAGAAAGGAACCGGATCTTTTTCCAGGAATTATCAAAAGTTTACGGAATTATCAAAAAGTTTGCCGCCGAAAAAGGAATTAAAGTGACCAGACCCAAAAACACCGTCAGTATAATTTTGACTTCCAATTACCGCTTTTACGGCCGGATTAATACGGATTTGCTGGAATTTTTTGAAAATTCCGCGGCCAGGCTGGAAACGGATAAAATTTACCTTGGTAAGGCAGCAGTTGATTATTTCAGGGCCAAACGCCCAATCCGCCCGGCAGGCAACCCGGACGGTGCCACTTCTGAAGTGATCCTTAAAAGTGACCAGCCTGACGCCGCAGAACTGCAAATGCTGGCAAACGCATTAAGCCAATACAGCCGGATAATAATTTTTTATTCCTCAATGAAAAGCCTGTTGACCCAAGTGCCTACGGCACAGGATATCACGGCTGCCACTGAACACAATCCCGGTTTGAATTCATTGAACGCTAATTTTAAATTTATCTTCGAACCGGAGTTGCCTAAAATCTTGGAATTTTTTGACTGCCAGATTATTACTTTGTTACTTGAGGGGACATTTTTAGAATCAGAATTGTCCCGAACCGCCTCCCGTTTTATTTCCATGGACCAAGCAGAAACCCAAGCCAATCAATTAATCAAAGACTATCAAGTCTTAAAAGCTTATGCCAAAAGGGGTCTGGATAATATTAAGATTTTAGAAAATTTTGCCACCATAATGGCAGTAAGGAAGGAGGCAGATTAAATTTCTAATTTCTAATTACTAATTTCTAAATAATTTCTAATGTCTTAATTTCTAAATTAGTCATTGGGATTTCTTTAGGTTAATTAGAAATTAGATCAATTAGGTCAATTTTTATTATGCCTACCCAAACAGCACCAGCTCAGCTTAATAGCACCCCTCAATGCCATGGAATCATCACCTCCGTCACCGGCCAGATTGCCCAGGTGGAAATTGAGGGAGATAACTACCCCCAGCTGTTTGAAATATTAACCTCCCCTGCCGACCCCAAAGTGATCCTGGAGGTTTTTTCCCAATCACAAAAATCCATCGCTGCCCAAATATTGACCAGCCCGGATAAATTATTCAGAGGCATGGAAGTTGTCGGTACCGGCTCAGACTTAAGAGTGCCGGTCGGGCAAACAGTTCTGGGACGGGTGATCGACCTTTTCGGCAACCCCCGGGATAATGCCGGGCCGATCACCGCCACCAAAAAAGCTTCAATTTATTCCAAAACCCCTTCTTTAAACATTGTCCAGTTAAATTACCAGATCCTGCAAACCGGCATTAAGGCTATAGATTTCTTAACCCCCATCCAAAAGGGCGGCAAAATCGGCTTTATCGGCGGCGCCGGCGTGGGAAAAACAATTCTTTTGACAGAACTCATGCATAACATCACCCTTCGACTCTCCCTCGACAAACTCGGGATCGCTCAGGGCAAGCCCTCTAAAAATGTTTATTCTGTGTTTGCCGGAGTAGGAGAAAGGATCAGGGAGGGCCAGGAACTTTACCAGCGCCTAAAGGAATCTGGGGTCTTGCCCGGCACCGTACTGGTGCTGGGCCAGATGAATGAAAATGCAGCCATCCGTTTTAGGGTTGCCCAAGCAGCGGCGGCAGAAGCAGAATACTTCCGGGATATCTTAAAATCAGACGTATTATTTTTTATGGATAATATGTTCAGGTATGTGCAGGCCGGAGCAGAAGTAGCCACCATGATGGGCACCGTCCCTTCAGAACAGGCCTACCAAGCCACGCTGCAAACCGAAGTATCCACTTTAGAAGACCGGCTGATCCCGACTCAAAACGGCACTATTACTTCATTCCAAAATGTCTATGTGCCGGCTGATGAGATTACTGATGCGGGAGTAGCAACCGTGATGTCGTTTTTGGATAATGCCATTGTTTTATCACGAACCATAGCCCAAAAAGGCATTTATCCGCCGATTGATTTGTTACAGTCTTCTTCCGGCACCCTTTCCAAAGCCTTCTTGGGAGAACCTCACTTTAAGACTTTAACAGAGTTCCAAAAATTACTGGAAAACTATAACAAACTATCACACATTGTAGCAATTGTGGGAGAGGAAGAATTATCTCCGGAGAACAGAATCCTGTATAACCGGACTAAAAAAATTATCAATTACTTAACCCAACCATTTTTTATGACAGAAAAACAAACCGGCAAAAAGGGCGTCTACGTACCAAAAGATACTGCTATAAACGATATCGCATTAATACTTTCCGGATCACTAGACCATATCCCGGCTGAGAGGTTTATGTATTTAGGATCCCTAAAGGAGGGGAAAATAATATAGAATTGACCTAATTAACCTAATTTCTAAAGATCGATTAGATCGCAAGCTATGCTTATCGACCTAATCAAATCCCAATAACCAATGTTTTAATGTCTAAATTGGTCATTTGGGCATTGGTACTTATTTAGAAATTAGAAATTAGTAATTAGAAATTTTTAATTATGCCGAACCCTACTCCAACCTTACATATCCGGATTATCTCCCCCCAGCAACTTATCCTTGATACCGAGGCTGATTCGGTCAGCTCTAAAAATTCCCAGGGTCCTTTTGACATCCTCCCCCAGCATGCCAACTTTATTACCTTAGTTGAAAATTCCCCTATTGTCATCCGCTCTAAAGGCCAAAAACCGCTCAATTTAAAGTTTCCGGTGGCTATTATTATGAATCAGGAAAATAAGGTCAATATTTATACTTATATACAAGCTCAAAACTAATAGCCGTCAGTCTTCAGCTGTCAGACTTAAGCTGATAGCTATCTCAAGAATTTCTTCTCAATATTCCCCTCAATGTCCCGTACGCTATCTCTATTTTATAGCGCTTAGCCAGGTATTCCTGTAATCTTTTAGCCCTGAAACCGGTCATCGAAGCTGCCTTTAATATTTTTTTTACAATTTCAGGATTGGTCTTATTTGCCACTTTCTTAGGGGCTTTTGAATTGTCTTTTAAATCACCAAGCCGGTTTTTTTCCAATATATTGTAAACAGTCAGCCTTTGGACAGCAAAAACCCGGGCAGTTTCGGCAATATTTCCCCCATTGGATTTTAGATATTCCAAAACTGCAGTTCTGGCAGTTTCCGGACTAATTTTTCTTAAGGTTTTGTAGTCAATTTGAGGCTGATTCATCAATTTTCACTCTTACTATACCATAAAATGTATAGTACGTGCTAGACACCAAACAAACAGGGTTTTACAAAATCTATGCAACCGGCTGGCTTTGCATAGATTTAGCAGATCTACTTCACGATTTAATTGGTATTGGCGGGGAAAACTTTCCCCCGATTAGCAACGAGATAAATTTAGCCCGACTTCCCGTCAAAGAAACTTTTGGTACTGTTGGTTACACAAGTACAAAGAATTAGTTACTTGCAAAAGTGTTTAGAAAATTACTTTGAATGATCAAAAACGTCAATAGTATTCTGATCCATTTCGATACTGTCCTGGTTTGATATATTCTACTGAAATAGTCTGATATATTACCTAAGCTCAATATAATTTAATAAATATATAAATCTATAATAATAACCCTTGACAAATCTATGTAATAGTATGTACGATGATTACAGAATCTATGCATTAAAGCAGAATTGCATATATTTTAGGCAAGACGGGCCGCGCAAAATCTATGCAAAATCCGTCTGTAAAAAAAGTTAAAAGTCAAAAGTTCAAAGTTCAAAGTAAAACTTCTAAAAGATTCTTTAAAAGAAATACAAAAAAGTCTTCCTCGGAGGTGATTTCTACCAAACCTGCTCCCCGCTTTAAGATTGACCGCTCTTACTTAAAAATCGGCCAGGCGTCCAAGGCTTTAGGAATATCTATTGATACCTTACGAAGATGGGAAAAGGCCGGCAAAATTGAAGCAATCCGCACTCCCGGAGGCACCAGGCTATATTCCTTATCATCTTTAAAAACTGCTAACCCGGCTATTGAAACATACCATGTAGAAACAGATCAAACTGCATCAATCAGCACTGAAGAGCTGTTGAAAAAAGCAGGCGAGACATTAGATGTTAGAGATTGGATGTTCGATGAAGAAGTTAGAGATTCGAAGTTAGAAAATCAAACGTCCAACATCCAACTTCAAGATCCAGCTTCTAACTTCCAGCGTCCAACTTCAAAATTCTTCACCAACTTCCTTTTTACCTCAGCCCTGGTATTAACCCTGGCCTTAGTCGTAACTTCCTGGATTGCTGCCTTTTACCTAATCCAGCCCAAAGCTGCCAAACAATTTTTCCAAAACAGGATTGCCTCAGGTTTATTTAAACCTTTCCATTTCCTGGCTGAAGGAACTATCAGTATAATTGACCCCAAAAAAGCCAAGGAGCTGGGCTTTTCCAAAGCAGAGCCGCCGCCTGTCACGCACCTCGGAGGTGTACTTCATAGCAAATCCAGTGTCCTGGCCGTCACGGCCAGTTCTCCGTTTTTAGAAGTCAACTCTGACACCCAAATTAACGGCTCGCTGTTTGTCCGGGACAACCTCAACGGTTTATCTTTGGAAGCCACTCCCTCAGCCGGAACCATGGCTTTTGTTTCCGGTGATACTACTTTAACTATAACAGACTCTGCCACACTGGATCAGGATGTATCAACCACCTCTACTCCTACTTTCTCTACCCTGAGCCTGTCAGCTGTTAAAGACCAGCTGGTTTTCCAAAGCGGGGGGCCGGCCGGTACTCTAACCTGGACCCCCACTGCTGCCCGGGTCATTACCCTGCCTGATGCCACTACTACTTTAGTCGGACTAGATACTACCCAAACATTAACTAATAAATCCATGTCCGGGTCTGCCAATACTTTTACCAATATCCCCAATTCCGCTTTAGTCAACTCTAAAGTTACTGTCACTGCCGGCACTAACTTAACAGGCGGCGGGGATGTTAACTTAGGCAGTTCTATCACTATCTCTCTAGCCAGTTCCCCTTCTATTTCCGGCCAAGTCCTTTTGGCAGACGGCACTGCTTCTGCCCCGGGGCTGGCCTTTACCAATGATACAGACACAGGGCTTTACCGGATCGGCACAAATAAGATCGGGCTGATTACCGGCGGATCAGCCACTTCCGGACTGACTATTGACGCAAATGGCAATGTGGGTATTGGCACTATCAACCCTGGCGCTGCTTTGTTTGTAGCCGGCAATGCCGGCATTGGTTTTACCGGCAGCTCTGCCATAGCCGGCCCGGGTTTGGGCTTGGGCATCCAGGGCAACCTGGGGGTCGGCACCACCTCCCCCAACAATAAACTGCAGGTAATCGGGGCAGGGGTATTTGGCAATGATTACGGCCAATACAGCGCTCCCAATAATGGATTGCTGGTACAGGGTAATGTCGGGATTGGGTCTACAGGAGGCGTAAACTATGGTTTGGATGTCTGGGGCACCGG
>CAZWTE010000047.1:0-9160 GCA_964637465.1 uncultured Gammaproteobacteria bacterium
ACTATTGGCTACACCGGAGTCAATGTGACCGGCCCAACCACCGGCCTGGCTGTCTCAGGCAATGTCGGCATCGGCATCACCACAGCCAATTCAGCCCTGTCCATCAATGGCGGAGTTAACATCGGCTCATCCAATGTTGTTGCCCCCACCAACGGGTTATTTGTCCTGGGCAATGTCGGGCTGGGAGTAACCACCCCTGGCGCAGGGTTATCCCTGGCCTCCAATGCCACTATTGGCTACACCGGAGTCAATGTGACCGGCCCAACCACCGGCCTGGCTGTCTTAGGCAATGTGGGAATTGGAGTCACCACTGCCAATGCTAAGTTGGCAATTGCCGGTAACGCAGCCATAGGTAGCGGCTTTGCCGGTATGACTGCCCCTGATGATGGTTTAATAGTACAAGGCTCTGTCGGTATTGGTACTTCTCAACCCGGCACAGGAAAACTATCTATCATGGCGGGCAATGTCGGTCTGGGTACTACTTCCCCCAGAGCCCAACTTGAAGTAGTGGGGAACGGAGCTTTAGCCGCCATCTTTACCTCCGGTAACGTCGGTATCGGTACTACTGCCACAGGATTTAACACTTTACAACTGACCGGCAGCATTGGAATAGGTACCACTTATTCTGCCGGCACCTACAGTCTGGATGTGGCAGGCAAAGTCCGGGCCACCGGTTACTTCGGACTCTGCGGTACCGGCACTGACGCGACTGCTTGTAACCAGGACGTGGCTGAAATTTACGACTCATTAGAAAACGTAGAGCCGGGCGATGTATTGGTAATTGCTTCCGGGTCGGAAAGAGTTGTCAAAAAAAGCCAGGGGACTTACGAGCAAAGTTTGATTGGTGTGGTTTCTTCTACTCCAGGTTTGCTGTTAGGTATTGATGGCGCCAATGTTGCCATGGGTGCGGACGCAAACGAATACGCCGCCAATGCCGATCCCAAAAAACCGGCAGTTGCCTTGAGCGGAAAGATTCCGGTGAAAGTAACCGGTGCAGTCAGAAGCGGTGATTACTTAACTTCCTCATCCATTCCGGGTGTGGCTATGAAAGCCACCAAAGCAGGTCCGGTTATCGGTCAGGCTTTGGAAGACTACAATGGGGAAGGTGTAGGTAAAGTGCTAACCTTTGCCAGGCTGGGTTACTTTAATGGCGCCAGTATCGCGGATATGGTTAATAAAGATGTAGTGATAGACTCGACTGTTAACTTCTCCCAAATGGTGCTTAACACGCTGCTGGCCCAACAGGAAGCTAATGCTGAAAATATTAAGACTTCAGAGTTATTAACAGACAGGATTGCTGCCGGCGTTGAAATTATTACCCCGCAGCTGACCGCAGACAATGTAGCGGCCGGAATTATCAGGCCTTTGGATGGTAAAGATTTGACTGTTACGCTGGCTGATAATCAAGCCTTTGTTATTAAAGATGGCCAGGATCAAACAGCAATCAGCTTTGACAACCAGGGGAATGCTTACTTCAAAGGCCAGGTAGTTGCTTCGGCTCTTAAAGCTGACCGGATTGAAGGATTAAGCGTGTTGGCTAATGAAGTTATCACCGGTAGAATCTCTACTTTAATAGACAGGCTTAACAAAGTTGAACAAGCCACTTCTTCTGCGGTGCTGGCAGCCAGCGTGTCTCAAACCACTATAGATATCAGCACTTTAGCCAAGCTCAACCAAGACGGAGGCTTAACTATAAATGGCAAAGCCGAATTCAAAGCCCAATCTATCTTCAGCGATGTGGCCGAATTTGTCGCTAATGTAATCTTCAAAGGTGATGTCAGCTTCTTGGGAAGGATCTTCCTGCCGAGGGATTCTGTCGGCACTGCTGTGGTCAGAACCGGTGCGGATTCTGTCACCGTCAGCTTTGCCAGGGGTTATGATTCTGCCCCCACCATTAACGTGACTCCGACTATGCAGGCAGGCAATGACGGTGCCGGCAATTCCATCTTAACCGGTGATGTCAGGTTTGTAGTACAGGGCGTATCCGGTTCAGGCTTCACCATTAAATTAAACAGAGCTGCTCCGGCTGACCTGGTCTTCTCATGGACAGCTTTAGCGACCGGCGGCAACCAGTTTACCTCAACTGCGCCTGCTTCAAGCAGCACCACCACCCAAAGCGCGCCTGAAGCTACTGCTACTCCGGCGCCGGCTGTAACACCTGCTCCTTCAGCCAGCCCGGTTCCAACTCCAACCCCGGAGGCTTCAGCTACACCGGTTCCTTCGGTTGAGCCGTCAGCTGCTCCTGCCCCATCAGCCACCCCGGAGCCTTCTCCCAGCGCCGCTCCCTCGGTTGAACCAACCGCCAGCCCAATACCTACCCCGTAACAACGATCTGTGATACACTAGACTCTTATGGCATCGGATGACATACCTAAATTAAACATATTTTCCACCGCTATGTCCGCCAAATATAAAAATTTAGTTTTTGTTTTATCAATAATTACCTTGTTGGGTGTGGGAATTGCTGCCTTTTCCTTTTATCAATACAACAAGACGCAAAAAGAGCTGCAGGCTATGAAAAAGTCCTCCGCAGCCTCTCAGAAGGCCGGTAGCGACCAGGTTTCAAAAATAGTGGCTGAAGTAGGTAAAATCTTCAAGCTGCCGGATGGAGAGGTGCCGACTATGGCGACTATCTCTGACGTCAATAAACTTAAAGACCAGCCTTTCTTTAAAAACAGTAAAAACGGAGATATTCTATTGGTTTATAATAAAGCCGGCAAGGCTATCTTGTATAACCCGACTGATAAAAAGATTGTAGAAGTGGCACCGGTCGGGGATACTTCCCAACGCGTCCAGTCTAAAGTCTGGTTAAGGAATGGCACCAATACAGGCGGCCTGGCTGCCAAACTGGAAACCGAAATTAAAAAAAGCTTTCCTGATATGACTATTGCCGGCAAGGATAATGCGGCCAGGAATAATTATGAAAAGACTATGGTGGTGGTGCTTAGCAATTCAGCCAAGGAAGCCGGCGCCGGTTTGGCCAAGACTATAAATGCTTCTACCGGGGATTTGCCTGCGGGTGAGACTAAACCAACCGGAGCTGATTTGCTGGTGATTATAGGCAAAGAGAGAACCTAATCCTGTGGGCAATGATGGAATCGAACCATCCCCCCTTACTTATAAGCGAAGCTTGTAAACTGCGTTTGAGTGGGCAGTGATGGGATCGAACCATCGACCTCGTCTTTATCAGAGACGCGCTCTACCACTGAGCTAACCGCCCACAAGCGAGCTTACAAACTTGTTTATCAGATAAGTGCTCTAACCACTGAGCTAATTGCCCAAACTCAAATATTTTACCATTTGTGATAAACTTTGGCTATGACTGGAAAGAATATTATTAAAGTTGGTTTGTTATTACTTCTTGTCAGTTTTCCGGCCATTAAAACTTTGTTTTTGCCGGGAGGTTTTACCAGCCATGATTTAACCCACCATGTTATCAGGCAAATCTCCATGGATAAATTGTTTTCAGAAGGCCAATTTCCACCAAGGTGGTCAGGCGAGTTAAATAATGGTTATGGGTACCCGGTCTTCCTGTTTAACTATCCTTTGCCTGCTTTGGCAGGGGAAATCTTTCATAAAGCAGGCTTAAATTTTCTCTACTCCGTAAAAGCAGTGTTGATTTCTTCCATGGTTTTGTCGGTTTTAGGCATGTATTTGTTTCTAAGATCATATTTAGGAACGAATTTGGCAGCCTTTTTAGGGGCAGCGTTTTATTTATATGCCCCGCACCGGTTTTTGAATGTATATGTTTCGGCAGCAGCGGGAGGGGCTTTAGGGGATGCTTTAGTGCCTTTTGTTTTTTGGAGTATGGTGGAAATTAGCAAGAGTCAAGGATGGGTTTTGGCGGGGGCGGTGTTTTTTGCTTTGCTGGTTTTGGCCCACAATATTACCACTTTGATCTTTGCGCCGCTGATTTTGGGTTTTGCCGGGCTGCTAATATGGGAGACGAAGGATAGATTTAAGGTATTTTGGAGTTTAGGGATAATGTTCCTGTTGGGATTAAGTCTGTCCGCCTGGTTTTGGCTGCCGGCCATTGTCGAAAAACAATATATCCGTTTTGATGAGGTATTTAATACTTTTTACCAAAGCCAGTTTGTCTCGATACAACAAATGATTAGGTCCCCTTGGGGGTTTGGTTTATCCCATCCGCAAAACCCCGAAGAAGGGGATTTATCCTATCAAATCGGCCTGATTCATATCCTGGCTATGGTTTTTTTGACCGGCGCTATGGTTATTTTCAAAAAAATTAGGCAGATTGGCTTATTTATTTTATCTTTCTTTATTTTTTCGCTCCTGTTGATACACAAAATCAGCCAGCCGGTTTGGGATTTTATTCCGGTGATGAAAATGATCCAATTTCCCTTAAGGTTTTCCGCCATTTCTATTTTTACTGCCTCTATCGGGGTGGCTTTATTAATTAAACATCTGCCGCAAAAGAAAATTATCTTTGCCTGTTTTTTGGCTTTGGTTATCTATGCCAATAGGAACCACTGGCGGATTAACCAGGTTTTTGACCCGGGGGAGGATTATTATTTAGCCCTAAAGACTACTACTGCTTCTTTTGACGAGCACTTGCCTAAATGGGGCAGGAAAATGGTCAAAGGGGCGCCGGAGAAGTTGGAGTTAATAAGGGGAATAGGGGAGATAAAGGTAGTCAGGGATCAGTCAGCTAAGGTTGAGGCTGAAGCAATAGCTTCCGGTTCAGCTAAATTGCGCCTGAACCAGTTTTATTTTCCCGGCTGGGAGATTGAAGTGGACGGGAAACCGGTGGAATTCAACTATTTAGTTGAGGGGGAAAGTTATGGTTTGCCGACGTTTGATATAGAAAGGGGAAGACATAGAATTTTAGCCGAATTTAAAAATACCCCGATTAGAAATTTGGCGGATTTTATAAGTATTATAACTGTTATAATAATTATAATTGTTATAATAAACCCATGCAGGTTGTTAATCCGAAGTTTATTAAAAGTAAAAAGGTTCTTCTAAGGTATGATATCGATGTTGCCTTAGGAAAGGGTACAGGGTACAGGGTACAGGTTACAGAGGATTTTAAGCTGAGGGCAGGGCTTGAAACTTTGGATCTTTGTTTAAAACATGCCCAATCCGTGATTCTGATGGGGCATATGGGCAGGCCCTCCTTCGCTGAAGCTACGGAGGGCAAGCCTGATAAATTCTTTGTCCCAAGATATTCAGTAAAACCTATTCGTGAATGGTTTTTTAATCAGGGTTATGAAAAGGCTTTGGAGAGTGGAAAGCTGAGGGTTTTGGAAAACCTGCGTTTTGATCCCCGTGAGGAGGCTGGAGATAAAGGTTTTGCTAAAGAATTGGCTGCAATGGGGGAAGTATATGTCAACGAGGCTTTTGCTTCTTACCGGCCGGCTGTTTCCACTACTGTTTTGCCTGCACTTTTGCCACGCTATGCCGGTTTGCGGTTTGCCCGGGAGGTCGGGAAACTGAGAGAAATACGGGAAAATCCTAAAAAACCATTTGTGGTAATAATAGGTGGGACGAAAGTAAAGGATAAACTACCTGTAATTAATGTGCTGGCCCAAAAGGCTGATGTGGTTTTAGTAGGAGGTAAAATAGCTTCAGAGATGACAAAAAGCCCCGCTTCGTTTGGCAAAAATGTATTAATTGGCAGGCTGAATGCAGAAGGAACAGATGTTGCTCCGGAAACTATCGCCGGCTGGAAGGGCTTGCTTGATCAGGCTGCCATGATTATCTGGAACGGCCCGGTTGGTAAATTTGAAGATGCTCAAAATGATCAATCAGCCAAATTAGCTCAAATGGTATTAAATTCTAATGCAGAAATTGTGGTAGGGGGAGGGGATACGGTTTCCCTTTTAGGGAGCTTAGGAATTTTAGAAGAATATGAAAAAAGGGCTTTTGTTTCGGTTGGCGGCGGGGCCATGCTTAAGTTTTTAACGGACGGCACATTACCCACAATTCAAGCTTTGGATTAAAGGCTCCGGGTTACTCTTGCAACAGCTTGCCGGATATGTCACGATGAGATGGTGAGGCCAATTAAAGTTGGTTTGATTTTTATTGGTTTGATTAGTATTTTCCTTGCCCAGCCTCTTGTGGGAAATGTCCTGGCCGCCGATTCCAGATTCATGTACTACACTTGTGACAGTATTTCCGACACGGCCCAGACCGGCTGGTCCTCACAGAATTTAAACAACCCATATTTATCCTTAAGGCCTTTGGACAGCTTTTGGGAGGTGCAAGGCCCTGCCTCAATCAGGACCATTTCATATTGGATATTCAGGGGGGTGCTTTGGGAAACTGTTTTGGATAATAATTTTAATGTTTGGGTCAGGGAATCAACCAACGCAGATTTTACCGGTTTAAAGCAACAATGGAAATATGCCCCGGTTAATGCTTACCAAAACTGGCAAAATATGGGGCTGCAAAACTCGCCTCCTGCAAATGAGCCAATCAAAGCCATGTTAGCCAGGAAATACAAAGGTGTTTATGAGCAAATGGTTATTACTGATCCTCCGGCCGGCAGCCCGCCTGAAACTTCCGGCAAGGTTTATGTGTTAAAAGCCAAAGGCCCGGATACCTGGGAGATGGAAAAGGTATGGAATGTTGTTACTTTAGATCAAGGATACCTCTCCGGCGGGTCGAACAAGCCGCCTAACCGGGTAACAGCCTATTCATACCGGCTCAATGATGCCGGAAATATTGAGGAGATCATCATTGCCGATAAAAATATTAACGGCGCCATAGTGCCGTATGTCTACAGCCGAAGGGGAATAGGGGATGATACCAGGTCTTTGGTGGATATTAAGGCTGACTGGACTGCAAAACCATTATCCGAATCATGGAGCCAAATGAGCAATAATCCGCCTGTTAACGAGGTCAACAGCTTTAATACTGTGCCGTACAAAGGAAAATTAAGGCAAATTGTGACCACCCCCGCTAAGGCTTATTTTACTGATTGCTTTGCCTACCCCCAATCCGTAATGCAGCAGCTTGTCAATACCATTGATGTTTATGCCAAATATTATATTGACAATACTGATCTCAGCTATGCCTTAACCGGCAATTTTGCCAACAACAACTTTAATGCAGGGGATAGCAGCCATGACAGGGGAACGGTATTTCGAAGCGTGGTGGCCAACGCCGAAGCCTTGGCCGGCAGGTATTTTGTGGATAGAAACCCTAATGACAAAACCAAGGCTTTGCAGTTATTAAACGCCGCTATTGACCGCTACGGCAATCCTGATTCCTTGGGTTTAATGGGTTGGGAATATGCCTGGCTTTCATCTATTGCCTCCTGGCAAACAGCCAGGTTGGCCTGGATTTTTTGGGATGACCTAACCCCTCAAAGGCGGGCACAGGTGGAAGAAATGCTGGTGAAAGAAACACAATCTTTAGTTGATAATTTCAACGCAGCCAAGGCAGATTATCAAACACTAATGGCAGAAAACGGGGGTAATTTTACCAAGGTTGTAGCATTGATAAATGCCAGACAAAAGCTGCGGGCTAGCGTTCCCTACTCTCCTGACCCGGCTTTTTCCGACTCACCATATAATTTCTCCCAAGCCCAAATTGAAGGTACGGGACGTTTTTGGAGGTACCGCAATATCAGCGAATACATCAATAATACCCAGGCTGAGGATAATGATGCTGCTGCTCAAGTTTTGGCTTTGGCAGCCAACATGTTCCCGTACCATCCTAAAGCTAATGAATGGGATACCTATGCCAAATGTTTTGCCTTCCATACCAACACCACCGGCACCGAGTCAGAATACTGCGGTATCAGGACCAAAAATATCTACAGCGATTACCGGATAGCCAACCATGATATGACCCCCAATCCTCTTTATACCATGGCTGCCATTTCCGGATTAACCTATGGTGAATTTGCCTATATTATGGCCGGCAAGGCCCCGCCGGAGGAATTCCGCCATAACAGGTACAATGTTTGGAATAAACTTTTTACCTATTTTTATTATACAGATAACAAACAAGACCCTAACTACAAAAGGAATTTTGAGATTAAGGAACAATACCGGGGGGATTGGCAGGATACCACTGTAACACTGATGATGAATTTAATCGGTTACGAAGCGGTTTTGGGTGATGGAAGCCAGAGGCCTAAATTTATTGGGTGGGAAAAGAAAATGAGTGAGTTTTTTAATTCCTACAATTATCACAAGCTGAGGATGCATAACACCCCGTATGATAATCTGGCCAATGACCCTTATCCCTGGGATCCTTCCAGGAATGCGCCCAATGCCCTGCCTAATTTGGTGTTTCCGGTTGGTAAGTTTGTCTGGTGTTATCCCGGGAGCGACAGCAGGTGTAATAATACCCAAAATAATTGGGGCCTTAACACCCAGATCGGGCAGTGGTTTCAAAACAGCCTTGATGCCAGAGGCGGGGCTGATGTGATTTTCTACCATATGGCTGCTGCAGGCAACTTTGTTAAGCCCTTGCCAACTCCTGTATCTACTCCCACTCCTACCCCAACCCCCGGGCCTACTGTCACCAGTGTTAATTTTAGCGGGCAAGGGTTGCCTATTAATGGCAGCTGGTTGTCAGCCACCCTGTCCGGCGGGACCGGCAATGTCTTTAATATTCCGGTAAACATCACTTATTCCTCAGGTTCCCCCAGGAACCTGATCATCAGGTTTACATATGCCCCGGGGCTGAGTAGGGATGATAGCCTGCTGAGCGTCCCTTGCGAAAGACGGGCTGACAACCAATGCGCTTTTGATACCAGGGCCCAAATCGGAGGCGTGGAATCCATTACTGCTTACGGCAAAGGATGGAATTTTAATGCTGATGGCAGCGCCTGGCCGAATAACGGCTTTGATTTAACTACTATAGCCAGGTATCAAAACGGCCCCTGTCAGGGGAGGACTGCCGGAACTTGTAAGTTTGATACCAGGGCCCAGATCAATGGCGCTGAATCAGTCACCGCTTATGGAAAAATCTGGACTTGGGGCGGCAGTGGCGAGAACGGTGTTAATTTAGAAGATATTCCCAAATATCGCAACGGGCCATGCAGCGCTAAATCAGCAGGCTCTGTTTGTACCTTTGATAGCCGGACTCAGGTTAACACTAACGGTTCCATGGTTGAATCCATTACAGCTTACGGCAGGGGATGGAATTTTAATGCTGATGGCAGCGCCTGGCCGAATAACGG